>JAAUTT010000007.1 GCA_012031335.1 Bacteroidales bacterium
ACCTATACAACCCAATCGGGTAAATCAAACTATGCATGGTCTGTTACAGGAACGATAGGTACTGATTACATTATTACTTCGGGAGGCACGCCGGGTGACAATAATTTAACGCTCAAATGGCTTTCCACAGGGAGTAAAACAGTTACAGTTAACTACACAGGAGGAGGATGTTCGGGAATTACGCCTGCATCCAAAACAATCACCGTAAATGCAAATGCTATGATTACGGTTCAACCGGTAAGTCCGGCACCCATGTGTGCAGGATCAGGATCAGCAAATTTAGGCATTACCGCATTAGGGGCTTCAGCCTATCAATGGCAGGTTTCGACTGATAATGGCTCAACATGGACAAATTTAAGTAATGCCGGATCTTACACCAGCGTCAATACTGCAACAATGACCATCACCAGTCCGGCAGCATCGCTCGATAATGGTAAATACCGCTGTATGGTTACAGGGTCATGTGGTGTAGCTACAAGCTTTTCGGCAACTTTGACAGTCAACAGTACAAATATCGACAGCCAGTTAACCTCAGGTCAGACGCAATGCATCAACGGCAGTTTTTCTCCCATTTCTGTCACAGCTTCAGGATCGGGCTTAACCTATCAGTGGTACAGTAATACAGTTTCATCTAACACCGGCGGGACCTCACTTGGCACTTCCAACGGAGCCCAAACAGGCACCTTTACACCTATGGCATTAGTGGCAGGTACAGCCTACTATTATTGTGTGGTTACCGGAACATGCGGTTTTTCTACCAGTGCAGTTTCCGGAGCATTTACAGTAACTCCTGAAAATACCATTACACTTTCTACAGGAAATAATATTCAAACAAAATGCATCAACACTGCGATTATTGATATCGGATATACCACCTCGGGAGCAACAGGTTTGAGCTTTACAGGACTACCTGCCGGAGTTAGCGGTATCTGGTCGGCCGGAAATGCAACCATTAGCGGAACCCCCACATCATCCGGAACATTTAACTATACGGTTACCACTTTGGGCGGCTGCGGAAATAAAACAGCAGCAGGAACAATAACTGTAAATCCCGTTCCAAATGCCGATATTTCAATTTCCGAAACTTCGGGAACAACAGGCAACGATGGAACCATTTGTAATGGAGACGCTGCTGCCCTTACAGCTTCAGGAGGGATATCCTACACCTGGACACCGGCAACCGGATTAAATAATGTAAATACTTCCAATCCAATAGCCAGTCCCGTTACTACTACAACATATCAGGTAACAGTAACGGACATTAATGGATGCATAAATACTGCCAATACTCTTATCACGGTAGTTCCTAAGGTAAATACAGGAGAAATGTTTCGGAAACCAAACAGATGATGTTCTTCGGAAATAAGGGATATCAGAACATATCCCTTAATTCGCCGAACCATCACTCTATAATTATTTTAAATTAATCAAATTTTTCAGCACCTTCAATTACAATCAATTAAACTGTTAGTAACTTTTTCCATCAAACTACGTAACCAATTTAATATTAAGCTACTCGATTAATGCATCGTAATTATAACTTAAAATTACCCTTATTAATATTCCTGATTACTATTACATCAGTGAATTATTCGTTTTCACAAACACCATTATCTTCATCCAAATATTATAACGAAAACCTGAAGAAAGCCGATGAGAATTTTTACCTTCTGAACTACAATGAAGCAATTGCATTATACAAAGAAGCGTTAAGAAAGAAGCAGGATGACACCATTGTAATTTGTAAAATTGCTAATTCTTACCGTTTGATGAATAAAACTGATGAAGCTGAAAACTGGTATAAAAAGGTAATAACAGGAATTTCTGATTCCATAGATCCCGATTACCTATTACAATTTGCACAAACCCTGCTTTGCAACTCCAAACATCAGGAGGCTTTATACTGGTACAAAAAATATAGCAGCTTACGTCCATTGGACAACCGTGCAATTGAAGCAATAAATAGTCTGGAAAACTTATCGGGGTTATATCGCGATTCGATTTATTATGAGGTGAATTATCTGCCAATTAATACCGAAAACTCAGAACTAGGACCACGGTATTATAAAGATGGAATTATATTTTTATCAGACAGGGGCGACAATAAAAGGAAATTGATTTCAAGATACTTGTTCAAAAACAATCCTGTTGAAACACACGAACCCATAGCATTTATTTCAGGAGTAAAAGCTGAATTTAATGAAGGAGTTATGTCGTTTTACAAAAATAACTCAAAGGTAATCTACAGTCAAAACTATTTACCAGATACTGTTGACCGCCGAAAGGTAAAATCGGTCCCTTTTAAGTTATTTTTCGGCAGATTCCGATTCTTTGGTTTGGAGAAATACTTATTTTCTTCCATTTCAGAAAATGGATTATACATATTCACAACCATGCATTACCGAAAATGGTAGAATATTGTATTTCGTTTCGGATATGCCAGGTGGTTTCGGCGGATTTGATATATATAAAGCTTCCTGTGAAAATGGAGATTGGGGTATTCCTGAAAATCTGGGAGCTTCAATAAATTCATCAGGCGACGAAATTTTCCCTTATATTTTTGAAGATTCAATATTGTTTTTTTCCTCAAACGGTCGTGGAGGCTTAGGTGAGCATGACATTTTCCGTGTAAACCTGCTCGACGACCGATCCTTAAGAAATATGGGAGTCCCTTTTAATCTTCATTCGACGACTTTGGGTTTATCACAGAAAAAAAAAGGTTCACTGGTTTTTTTGCATCCAATAGAATGAATAGCCAGGCAGGTGATGATATCTTCAGTTTCAGAAAAATGAAAATGAAGGTAAAAATTAAGGTTATTGATGAATTAACCGGCGATCCAATCTCATTTACCAATCTGTCGTTTAGTGACAGCCTGTTGGTCACCGAATCGTTAAAAACAGACAATGAAGGCTTTGCAGAAATTATTGTTCCTATCAATGATTCTTTAGAATTTTTTTTGACTGTTGAAAATAACTTACCCATCAAAGTTAATTACAACGAATACAGGGAAACTGAACCTGTTTTGGTACAAACTAAAGATTTACTGAAAGAAAACAAAACAAAAATATTCAGAAAACAATGGTTCCAACGAACTGAAAAATATCACATACAGAGTTCAGATAATGGCAAGCCGGAAACCTGCAGCCAAAAGAGAATTAAAACGCAAGTACAAAGGCCATTTGCCTATTAAAGAATCATACGAAGATTATTGGTATAAATATTCAATTGGAGATTATAACACCTATAATGAAGCCCGGACGATTTCAGCCCAGTGCAACGTAAAGGATAACTTCATAGCTACCTATTCCGGAAATAACCGGGTACAAATAATATTCAATCCACATTAATTTTAAACAGGCGTAAGAAGATATAATCGCTTCTCAACATACTTTTAATTATTTAGCATTTAGTCCGGTATCCTTCTTAATTTAATATTTTTCGGTTTGGAATCGAAATGAAGAGGCACTTTTTCGACCACACAATTACTGGCATCCAATCCAAGCCAGTTAGCCTCGTTCGTTGAAATTACCCTCAACGACTCATAAATATCCAGAACAAATTGTTCATAGGTGGTTATATCCATACCTGCAGAAGCAACCCGATCGATAAGGACAAACTGGAAATCACCCTGTATTTCCGATTTTCGCAATGCATCAAAACCTGATGACACATTAACTTCTCCTTTTTCTGCCATATCTTCTACAACTTGTTTAAAATATTGGTTAATCCTTAACTCAACTTTAAATCCAAGCCTAAATTCAACCTTTAGTATTTTACCCGGATCATATTGAACAACCCGATATTCAAAAGTATCCGGATCATCCAGAATATCAACATGGATAAACCAATACACATCGGCTCTTTTGGGCTGTTTATTGATAATAGAATACAAAATTTTTGTTTCTATTTCATAAAAATTATAAGCTTTTGTAATAAAAACCAGGTTAGTAACCCTTTTGGGAATACTTTGGTCATGACTTAGTTTTCTTATAATTGGTACATAATTCTCAATTTCCTCGAAAGACAAAAATTTGTTTTTTATTTTTCGGCCATTGTACCAGAAATACATTATGAATACAAAGGCTCCGCAGCTGCAATGGTAAACCACCCTCCATCAAAGAATTTCTGCAAATTAGCATACAGAAAAACCCCTTCGACCACCATATAAATTATCAGAAACCAAATTATAAAGAGAACCGGAATTTTATTATGGTAAATAAATAGACTTAGCAAAAGAGTAGTCATAATCATGGTTATGGTTATGGAAAGACCATATGCAGCTTCCATTGCGGTGGACTCTCTGAAATATAAAACAACAAAACAGCAGGCAAACCATAAAAACCAATTAATTTTCGGAATAAATATCTGCCCCTTTATCTCAGTTGGATACCGCATCTTAAATCGAGGCCAGAAATTCAGAGCAATTGCTTCACTTATCAAAGTAAAGGAACCGCTTATAAGCGCCTGACTGGCAATTACTGCAGCCGCGGTTGCCAGTAAGATTCCCGGAGCGACAAACCAATCGGGCATTATAGTAAAAAAAGGGTTAACATTAGTTTAGCCAGGGTAGGATTACGTAGTACCCAGGCAGCCTGTCCCAGATAGTTTAATATCAGGGTCAATTTCACAAAAATCCAGGAAATCCTTATATTTTTTGCACCACAATGACCAAGATCTGAATAAAGTGCTTCGGCTCCGGTTGTGGCAAGAAATACAGCCCCCAAAATAAACATAGCATTGGGATATTGTTCCAAAAGATTAATCGCATAGACAGGATTAAACGCCTTAAGCACAGCCGGGTATTGAAATATCTGGAAAAAACCCAGTGTACCTAAAGTTAAAAACCATATCAGCATAATGGGGCCAAACGATTTCCCTATAAACCTTGTTCCGAACTGCTGTACGAAGAAAATAGCCGAAATAATTATTAATACGATTGGAATAACAGGAATATTTTCGTTAAAAAGCTTTAATCCTTCAGTAGCCGATGTTACAGTAATAGAGGGTGTAATAATTCCATCGGCGAGCAATGTACTACCTCCGATAATAGCAAAAACATAAGCCCATGGCGATTTCTTCCTTATAAGTGCAAATAATGCAAATATTCCTCCCTCCCCATTATTATCTGCCTGTAGGGTTATCAAAACATACTTCAACGTAGTCTGGATGGTAAGCGTCCAGATTATACAAGAAATGGCTCCAAGGATAAAGTCTTCACGAATTTCGTTGAACCCACTAAGAATAGCCTTAATAACATAAAGTGGCGATGTGCCGATATCTCCAAATACAATACCCAATGTAATTATAACTCCGGCGGTGGTTACCCGGTGAAGTTCATGTTGGTGGCTTTTTTTCTCTCACGATTTATATCAGAATTTCTTACTTAGTAAAAAGGTATCTTTGGAATTTGAAACCCATAGTAAATGAATTGAATCCACATTAATGATTTTGCGTTGAAACCTCCCTCTACCAATTAAATGAAGCGTATCATGTCTAAGATAGTATTTATCAGCCGGGCCTTTAAGAAAGTATATGGTATCGTTTTCTATAAAAACAAAAGTTGTCTCATATTTTTGCTTTTTTTCCAGCCATAAACCATCAATTTGATAAGTTTCTATTTGGCATGTATCACCTTTTTGTGTTATCTCCCTCCTCTCATACTGGTTATTTGAAGTACACGCTACTACAGTAAATAACACAATCATTATAACTTTTATCATCTCAGTTTTCTTAATAAAACTTGGTCAAAGTTATGGCTACAATTGTGAATAAAAAAAGTGACATTACCCAGAACCCAAAGCGTAAATTGTTGAATATTTGACATATACTCTCGCCACACGATCAAATCTTTATAATTTCTTTATACATTCCTTACAAATCCTAATAATAATCTTTATACCATCTTTCATTTTTGGTCAGGAATTCAACCTTTATAAAATCTTTATACCTGTATCACATTTCTTTACACCATATTTATAAAATCCGGGGGAACTTTGCACTGTCATCAAAATTAAATTTCATGAATACACTCTCCACCATTTTAAATATTGCCAGGTATGCTTCAGAGGCCTCCGTTTCCAATAGTATGGCCAGTCCTACTTGGTATATAATAGGAGCTATAATTGGATTCTTATTGTTAGGGTACCTGGCTTATGTACTTCTAAAACCTGAAAAGTTTTAACATTTAAATCTTAACACTATGTCAATCAATGAAATTATTCAGATAATCATTTATCTGGGACTTTTAATCCTGGTAACCCCTCTTTTGGGAGGTTATATGGCAAAAGTTTTTAATGGGAAAAAGCATTTTATGCTCCTGGTATTTGGATGGCTCGAAAGGTTTGTTTACAAACTGGGAGGAGTTAATCCTGAAGAAGAAGCCAACTGGAAAAAATACATTTTTGGCCTTTTGATGTTTAATCTGGCAGGCTTTCTTTTTTTATTTCTCATCCAGCTTTTCCAACAAGCTCTGCCCATGAATACAGAAAAACTGCCAAATGTTTCCTGGCACCTTTCTTTCAATACGGCTACCAGCTTTATCACCAATACCAACTGGCAGTCGTATGCCGGAGAGTCAACCCTGAGTTATTTTGTGCAGATGATGGGCCTTACGGTTCAGAACTTCGTAAGTGCTGCAACAGGCATAGCCGTTGTAATTGCGCTTATCCGTGGGTTGGCCCGAAAAACAGCAAGTACCATCGGGAACTTTTGGGTGGACCTCACCAGATCCACCGTTTATATACTACTTCCTTTATCCATCATTTTTGCAGTTGTTTTAATGGGCGAAGGTGTGGTGCAGAATTTCTCCGCATATGAAAAAATTACTACCCTCAGTAGCGCTGAACAAGTTGTTCCAATGGGGCCGGCTGCTTCTCAAATCGCCATAAAGCAATTAGGAAGCAATGGAGGAGGATTTTTTAATACCAACAGCGCTCACCCATTTGAGAATCCAACTCCTCTGACAAATTTCCTTCAAATGTTTTCATTACTCATAATAGCTGCGGCTCTCACATATACATATGGCAAAATGATCGGCTCAACCAGGCAGGGTTGGGTCATTTTTTCGGCTATGTTTATAATGTTTGTGGCAGGGTTGACCATATCGCTTTGGGCTGAAACAGGCTATAATGCCTCGATGGCTATGAATGGCCTGATGGAGGGAAAAGAAACCCGGTTCGGCATTGGCAACAGCGTTTTATGGTCGGTTGCCACTACATCTGCGTCCAACGGTTCGGTAAATGCCATGCACGATAGTCTCACTCCCATTTCGGGTATGGTGGCAATGTTTAACATCATGTTGGGCGAAGTGATATTTGGCGGTGTAGGCGCCGGGCTTTACGGGATGCTCATATTTGTGATCCTCACTGTATTTATTGCAGGTTTAATGGTAGGTCGGACCCCCGAATTCCTGGGCAAAAAAATTGGAACTTTCGAAATAAAAATGGCCATGATTGCTGCCTTGGCTCCCAATGTGGTGATTTTGCTCTTTTCCGCCATCTGTGTTTCAACCACTGCGGGTTTAGTAAGTCTGAACAATTCGGGACCCCATGGCTTATCCGAAATTCTTTATGCTTTCTCATCAGCAGCCGGTAACAATGGAAGCGCCTTTGCAGGACTGAATGCCAATGTACCGCTTTACAATGTTCTCCTTGGATTGGGTATGTTAATCGGACGTTTCGGTATAATAATTCCTGTCCTTGCCATTGCTGGGAGCATGGTTCAAAAGAAAATCACACCTCCTTCTTCAGGTACTTTTAAAACTGACAACGGAATTTTTGTATTTCTCTTAATTTCGGTGGTGATCATTGTAGGCGGATTAACTCATTTCCCGGCGTTGGCGCTCGGGCCCATTGTCGAACACCTTTTAATGAATATGGGAGTAACTTTTTAATTCAAATAGTATATGGAAACTCATGTAAAAATAAGATATTAGAACAGGATGAAGTTATTAAACTGAATAACTTGAATCATAACCATTCCATGAATTATCCTGCAAAAGCCAAAACCATTAATCTACTGAATAAAAGCTTATTTTGCAGGCACTTAGGGATTCCTTCCGTAAAGCTGAGCCCTCGCGACCAGATTAAAACCCCGTAATGTTTAATCGTGCTGATTGGAGCTGTATTAACTTCTATCATCGTGATCCAGGGAATTGTTACATCGAACTTTTCCGGATTTAACTTTCAAATAGCCTTGTGGCTTTGGTTTACTGTATTGTTTGCCAATTTTGCCGAAGCCATTGCCGAAAGCCGTGGTAAAGCGCAGGCCGAAAGTCTTAAAAAAACCCGTACCCTTACCAAAGCCAGGCTTTTTGGTTCATAATAGTGAAAAACAGGTGAATGCCACGGAATTAAAGAAAGAAGATACAGTGGTTTGCGAAGCAGGAGACATCATCCCTGTAGACGGTGAGGTAATCGATGGCATTGCTACAGTTGATGAATCGGCTATTACAGGAGAGTCCGCCCCGGTTATCCGCGAAAGTGGTGGTGACCGTAGTGCGGTTACCGGAGGCACGCGGGTAATTAGCGACAGGATCCTGATCCGGGTAACTGCAGAATCAGGTAATACCTTCCTCGATCGTATGATTGCCCTTGTAGAAGGCGCAAAAAGGCAAAAGACCCCGAATGAAATTGCGCTCACTGTTTTACTGGCAGGTTTAAGTATAATTTTCCTCTTGGCTGTAATCACCCTCCCTGCATTTTTCGGATATAGCATCAAAGCATCAGGATTAGCTCACAATTTAACAATACCAATTCTAATTTCGTTGCTTGTTTGTTTGATTCCCACAACCATTGGAGGATTAATGAGCGCCATTGGCATAAGTGGTATGGATCGCCTCCTTCGTAAAAATGTAGTGGCCACCAGCGGGCGTGCCATTGAAGCTGCCGGCGATGTGGATGTACTCTTACTTGACAAAACGGGTACCATTACCTTAGGGAATCGCATGGCAACAGAGTTTATTCCGACCGACGGGATCAGCATCGAAGAACTTGTAAATGCAGCCCAACTTTCGTCCCTTGCAGATGAAACGCCCGAAGGACGATCCATTGTGGTGTTGGCTAAAGAGAAGTATGGCATCAGAGGCAGAGAACTGAAAGATGTAAACGCTGAGTTTATCCCCTTTACTGCAGAAACCCGCATGAGTGGTGTTAATATTCATCAGGGTAGTGGCATTCGACAGATCAGAAAAGGATCGTCGGATATGATTACCAAATTTATAAAACAACACGATGGTTTTTTTCCTGCTAAAGTAGAAGAAACAGTGCGCGAACTTACCCAGAAGGGAGCTACACCCTTAGTTGTAGCACAGAACAATAAGGTTTTAGGGGTAATTCATTTAAAGGATATTGTAAAAGGAGGTATCAAAAACAGGTTTGCACAATTACGTAAAATGGGAATTAGAACCGTAATGATCACCGGCGACAATCCGTTAACAGCAGCTGCCATTGCGGCCGAAGCCGGTGTAGACGATTTTCTTGCCGAAGCCAGACCCGAAGATAAACTTAAACGTATCCGCGACGAACAGGCCAGCGGGCACCTGGTAGGAATGATTGGTGATGGCACCAACGACGCTCCTGCCCTTGCCCAGGCAGATGTTGGTATTGCAATGAACTCCGGCACCCAGGCTGCTCGTGAAGCCGGAAATATGGTCGACCTGGATAGTAATCCAACCAAACTGATAGAGGTGGTTGAAACAGGAAAACAACTTTTGATGACCCGCGGTGCGCTTACAACATTCAGCATCGCCAACGACATAGCCAAGTATTTTGCTATAATCCCGGCCATAGCCATGTCGCTTTATTCAACAGGTAATGCGAACGGTCCGCTGGCGGCATTGAATATCATGAACCTGAATAACCCGCAAAGTGCTATCCTGAGTGCAGTAATCTTTAATGCTATTATCATTGTTCTGCTAATTCCCCTCGCCCTGAAAGGAGTTAAATACCGTCCGGTAAGTGCAGAAAAGGTTTTAATCACCAATCTACTGATCTATGGAGTTGGAGGATTTATCGCGCCATTTATCGGGATTAAGCTGATTGATTTATTGATTAATCTTTAAAAATAAAAACACATGAAGACAATAGTGATATCGCTCAGGATCCTTTTGGTAATGACCATCCTGACAGGAGTTGCATACCCAATTTTAATTACAGTTATCGGTCAAACCATATTCCATCATAAAGTCAACGGAAGTCTTGTTCAAAAGGATGGAAAAGTTGTCGGATCGGAATTGATTGGACAAATTTATGACAGTACCCTCTATTTCTGGTCACGGCCTTCTGCTATAGGCTATAATCCGCTTCCTTCGAGTGGTTCAAATCTTGGCCCAACAAGTAAGAAACTGAAAGAACTGGTTGATATCCGGAGACAAGAGTTTACGGAAGTCAACAAGCTTCAACCAGAGCAACAAATTCCTTCTGAAATGTTGTTTGCTTCAGGAAGTGGTCTGGATCCCCATATTTCAGTTCAGGCAGCCCTTTTGCAGGTAAATCGGATAGCCCGGGTAAGAAATTTCAATACCTCACAAAAGCAAACGCTTCTAACCCTGATAGCTGAAAAAACCGAATCCCCTCAATTCTCACTTCTTGGTGAGCAAAGAATCAATGTTTTAATGTTAAATTTGGATCTCGATAAAATCAAATGACCGATTTGGAAGAAAACAGGCCCGACCCTGATGAACTTTTGCAATCGCTCCGTTCCGAAGAAGAAAAAAGCCGGAAAGGAAAGTTGAAAATTTTTTTCGGCATGTGCGCCGGAGTCGGAAAAACATACTCCATGCTTCAGGACGCAACTTTAGCAAAGTCGAAAGGGACTGATGTTGTGATAGGTTATGTGGAAACCCATAACCGGAAAGAAACTGCGGTTCTTGTAGAAAACCTTGAAGTTGTTCCCCGGAAGCAATGTGAATACAAATCGGCCATACTTGAAGAAATGGATATTGATGCCATTCTATCCCGAAAACCTCAGGTAGTGCTGGTAGATGAACTTGCTCATACCAATGCTCCCGGAAGTCGTCATACAAAACGTTACCAGGATGTGGTTGAGTTGCTCGACAATGGCATTCATGTTTACACAACACTGAATGTTCAACACCTTGAAAGCCGATCGGAAACTGTTGCCCAAATTACCGGAATAATAGTTCGTGAAACAGTCCCCGATGATATTTTTGAAAATGCCGATGAAATAGAAATTGTGGATATTACGCCTGAAGAACTGCTTCAACGGCTTGATGATGGAAAGGTCTATGCTCCCGATCGTTCGAAAGATGCTGTATTGAACTTCTTTCGTAAAGGAAACATTACAGCTTTACGCGAAATGGCTTTGCGCATTGCTGCTGACCGAGTGGACAAGCAATTGCATGATTATATGCAGCATAAACGCATCCAGGGGCCATGGAAAAGTGGATTACATCTTTTAGTAGCCATCGATTATCATGCGCAATCGTCCCGTTTACTACGATGGGCTAAAAACCTGGCATATTCTATGGGAGCCAACATCCAAGCCTTATATGTGGAAACTCCCCATAAGCTTACTGCAAAGGAAGAGGAACAATTAAACCGAAATATCAACCTGGCAAAACAATTGGGGATTAAATTCAGAATTATAACCAATTATCATGTTGTAAAAGCCATTGTAAATTTTGCTCTAAAGGAAAATATCACACACATCATCGTGGGTAAACCCAAAGTTCGCAATCTATTCTCGCATTGGCACCTAACGGTTTTCCTTCATGAACTTGTCCGATACAGCGGGAATATTGATGTCTATATAATGGGTGCTGACAGCAGAGTATCAGAAAAATCAAATGCAAGAGCATCTGCTCCTTCTTTCACATCCAACATCGGTCAATATATTACCACAAGTATCCTTGTATTGATCACATCAGCGTTTTGCTTTATAGTAAAAGATTTCATTGGCTACCAGGTGGTTTCTTTCTGTTTGCTTTTACTGGTATCGATCATGGCTATATTTTATGGCACCGGGCCAATTCTGGTAGCTGCCTTGCTAAGTGCCATTATCTGGAATTTCTTCTTTATACCTCCCCTTTTTACTTTTCACATAACTAGTCCTGAGGATATCCTGATGTTCTTGATGTTTTTCATGATTGCCATACTAAATGGGATTCTTACTTCACGGGTACGTAGGCAGGAAGTTAAAATCCGTATCCGCGAAGAACGTACTAATGCCCTTTACCAACTTACCCGTGAATTATCTATGGCTGCCGGATTGGAGGAAGTTAATACCATCGTTTCCAAATATATTCATAAGTATTTTTCTCTTCAATATGTCCTTTTTCTGAAAAACGAACAAGATCAGTTAAGTGGGGATATAAAAAATGAGAATAAATTAAACTTATCAGAAAACGATAACAGCATAGCACAGTGGGTTTTTAAACATAGTACAAAAGCAGGAAAATATACCGATACACTTCCATCGTCGGCATTCACGTTTTTTCCCTTAATTGGGAATAGCAGCAATGTTGGTGTAATTGCTATTGAGCAACAAAGAAAATTTACCCAAGGTGAAGAACAATTCTGGGAGGCATGTATTTCGCAAATAGCAGGCAAATACGAAAGAGAATTTCTCCGGGTTACTGCCCGAAAAGCCTATATACTTGGAGAATCGGACAAGCTATACAAAACTCTTTTTAATTCCATATCCCATGAGTTGAGGATTCCTGTAGCTACCATCCTGGGAGCCACCGATACCTTACAATCTCAGCACTATCCCGAAGAAACCAAACAAAAACTTTACAACGAAATAGGTATCGCCTCTCTGCGCCTAAACCGATTAATTGAAAACCTTCTGAACATGTCCCGCCTTGAATCAGGTCACATTTCTCTCAGGTTGGACTGGTGCGATGTTCACGACCTTGTAAACAAACTTCAGGAATCACTGCGGCAGGAACTTACATATCGCAAGCTGTCAATAATCATTGCACAGGATATGCCTCTTGTAAAAGTTGATTTCGGCATACTGGAACATATACTTTATAATCTGTTATTAAATGCAATACAATATTCACCTGCTGATAGCCGGTTAAGACTGAAATTTTTCTTTGATAATGGAAGTATGTATATTCAGGTTATGGACCGTGGAAAAGGATTTGAAGCATCGGAAATATCGCATATATTCGAAAAATTCTACAGAGGTAAAAATGCAAAAACCGGAGGAACAGGATTAGGTCTTTCTATTGTAAAGGGCTTTGTTGAAGCTCATAAGGGAAGCGTAAACATTGCAAACCGGGAAAATGGAGGAGCAAAATTCACTATCCGTATACCTTGCGAATCGTCTCATATAAACTAATTTTATTTTTATGGAAAAGATGGACTCCATTCTGGTTATTGATGATGAAATTCAAATCAGAAGGCTCCTTGAAATAACGCTTACAGCACAAGGTTTCCATATACTTGAATCTCCTAACGCAAAGGATGGCCTGGTGCAGGCCGCAACTATGCACCCTGTATTGATTATCCTGGACCTTGGATTACCAGATATGGATGGATTTCAGGTTTTGAAAAAATTAAGAGAATGGTATCAGAAGCCCATTATCATCCTCTCGGTACGAAACCTGGAGGAAGATATTATAAAAGCTTTGGACAACGGAGCTAACGATTATCTTACAAAACCCTTTCGTACCGGGGAGTTACTTGCACGCATCCGGGTCGCATTAAGACAAATTCAAGGAAATGCCGATAATCCATGCCTTTCCTATGGCAATTTAACCATCGATCTTTCTAACCATATAGTGCGAAAAAACGGCGAAACAATTAAGCTTACTTCAACCGAATAATTCGCTTTTACTCACTTTTGGTCAAAAAATGAAGGCCGTGTGCTAACTCATCAATTTATCCTGAGAGAAATCTGGGGAAATGGATATATTGAACAAACACAGTACCTTAGGGTATTTATGGCCACATTGCGCAAAAAGATTGAAGACGAACCCAACAAACCCAAACTGTTAAATACTGAATCGGGAATAGGATACAGGTTTATGAACTCCCTAACTTAAACTGATAAATTGTCCAATCATTTCATTATCGCATAATTATCCTTATTGCTTGAGCCAGGCCGAAATTCTTAAATATTAACTTTGGCTATATTTGAAGCTTAAAAATCAATCTCACCCAAGTCAAAAGGCTTTTTCGCCATATCCTTAAATCATCATTTTTGTCTCCATGCCTTACTAAATGAAGTGTTTCGTGTAAAAATAATAACCAAAAAGTCAAAATTGTCGTTAAAGGCAACCGGGAAGGAGAATTGAAAAAACAATTAACCATTCTGAACCTAAGATTTTTATAAAAGTTTTAATAAGATTGCCGATGAAACGCAGATTTTACTCCGGAATAATAGCTCAATGCAGCTATTTGAGTAAGGGAAAAGTCCTTAAATTTCGCCCCTTTATAATTGCCCTGTTATTATTTATATTTTCCGGATTTACCATTATCAAGGGACAGGTAAACGGCGATTACCGCACCAATGCTACCGGAATATGGAACTGGACTACAACCGCTAACTGGCAAAAAATGGTAGCAGGAAGCTGGGTTGCTTCGGGAGAATTTCCCGGAGAATTAACCAGCGCAGGTTCTGTCTTTATTTTGAATAATTCCGTTGTTAATATCACTACCGTAATACCCAATCCTGTTGCAGGACTTTCCATAAATGGCGGCGATCAGATCTCTTCCATCAATATTACTGCAACCGGAAATTTAAACGTTACTGGCAATACCTTGTTGAATTCCAATTCAAATAACGACTATAAATATATAGTCGTGGCAGGCACTTTCACTTCCGGATCTTTAACAGCAACTTCTTTGGGAGATAACCAGGATGCCTTTCTGGAAATACAAAACGGAGGTTCTGCCGAAATTTCCGGGAACATTACAATGAGTGGAAGTAATCTGCGAACCTATATTCGCTTTTCAGGAAACGGTACATTAACTACCGGAGGATCCATTACAGGTGGAACCATTACAAGTGCAATAAATGGCGGGGCAACATCACCTACAACAGGAAAAGTTCATTTTAACGGATCGGCAACTCAAAACATTGGCAATTATGGATATTATAACCTTGAGCTATCCGGAAGCAACAAATCATTACAAACCAATTCTACTGTTTCAGGCAATCTGATCATAAATGGTGGCAACCTGCTTCTTAACGGATTTAATCTCATCGTAAATACAGGCATAAATTTAATTAACGGCAATATTATTCTGGGCAACAATAACATTACGCTTTCAGGAACAATTTCTGGCGGAAGCAGCAACTCATATATTGAAACCAGCGGAAGTGGATTTTTTATTAAATCGGGTAATGCTGCAGCCATAGCTACCTTTTACCCGACAGGTTCGGGCGGACTTTATGCTCCGGTGGATCTCTCGGGAGGTTTTACGGCTTCAGGTAACGGTACATTTAGAATCCGAACAGTCAGCGGATCGTTGTCGGGAAATTATCTGTCGCGCTACTGGAACATTCAAACAACCGGATTCACCGGAATATCGGCAAATCCTTCCTTTACTTATAATCAACCAGAGGTACAGGGCCTGGAAATGTATTATAAAGCCATGTATAATCCAGCATCTGTTTGGCAGGAAGCCACAGGTACTGCAACTTTGGATGAAATAAACAACGTTTTCACCATTAACGGATCGAACCTGTCGAACGGCAATTATACAGCAGGTTATCCAGCAATATTGTATTCCTACCAGACAGGCAACTGGGACAATGCCTCCACCTGGACTACCGATCCGGGAGGTACAACACAACTGGGATCGTCCATACCAGGCCCTTCCGATAGAGTAGTGATACTTCCCGGTCGCACAGTTTCATTATCATCGAATGTTTCTACCTCAGGCCTGGATATAACTATCAATGCAGGAGGATTTCTGAACATGGATGCATTTTCATTTACAAGTAATTTGAATGCACTTCGGGGAGAAGGTACCCTCAAACTGGCATCGGCGGCTTTTCCGGCGGTTACAACCAACGAATTTATTAATGCAGGCGGCGGTACCACCGAATATAACAACAGTGCCAATTTTAATTTACTAACCTCCCAAACTACTTATAACAATCTCACCTTCAATTTATCCACCAATTCCGATGTTGCCACGCAACTCAACAATCTTACTATAAACGGCAACCTCCTGGTTAAAAAAGGAACATTCAGGATTAACGACAATACCGCTGCACGACGAACTCTCATCATTAGAAAGGACATCTCTGTCGAAAGTCAGGGTTCAATTATTATCGGAACAGGTGTCACCAACACGGTAACAAATACTTCCGGAATTAATGGAGGCACGGCACCTTTCATTAATTATTATATTTCGCATTCACACCGGATCGAATTATACGGAAACTTCACTAACAACGGAACTGTAAGGTTTACCAACCTTTTATTTCCAGTCTATAATTCGTTTCCGCCAACCACCTTGGGAACCAACACCGGTATGGCTACTGTGTTTTTTCTTGGAGCATCAAACAATACTTTAACATGTAACGGAACTACTGATTTTTACAATCTGGTTCTGGATAAAGGTGTAGATCAAACTTTTCAGTTAACACTTTACTCATCAGCATATCAGAATTTCAGGTTATTTGGAGCGAACAATTCTGCTGCACAGAATTCAGGCAACAACTTAAATCCCCTGATAAAAAAAGCCCTTTGGATAAGAACAGGCACCCTTGTACTCCAGGGTTTGACAGCTATTCCATCGTTAACCGAAGGTACCGATGCAACAGCTCCCGGGTCAAATTATATTATTCCCGGAAACGGAGCACTCCAGGTGAACGGCACCGATGTAATCGTCCAATCGACCGCCGACGATTACAGGGAAGTGAATGCTGCCTATACATTAGCCTGTCCCAGCGATGCAGCCGCAGGAATTACCCAGAACATAAACAACTCTTTTACTATTATTGGAAAACTCCAGGTTGACAATGGTTATTTCAGTACAAAAGAATCGGGCGGACTTGTAGCTTCGGATTACTCGGCAGGTCAGCTTATCATAAACGGTGGTACTGTTGATACCAAACAATTATTGGCAGCCGGACCAACTTCGGGAGTAAATGCATACATACAAACAGGTGGCACCTTATTTCTCAGGGGTCGCTTTCAGAGAACACCTGCTACGTTCGGTAACGCATCGGATCTCTCAAATGCTCCTGTTAATACAACCCGAGCCAATATGACTTTTCTGGATTCAAACAAAGGATCGCTGAGCCTTAACAGTACAGGAAATATATTTAGCGTTTCAGGCGGAACGATCGAGATTGCTGATGTAACAAATTCCACAAACGGAAAAGCTGTTGATATATTCTCGTCAGTTGCAAACATCAATGTTACCGGAGGTACTTTAGGGATTATCCCTACCACAGGTACGAACGATGCCGATGCTTCAAATTACCTGATAACCTCAACTTCCCCTTTCGGAAATTTTACCATTAACCGGAGCGGAGGCTCTTCCAATGTGATGCTGAATAATTATTATTTAAAGGTGTTGAAAAATTTCAATTTAGAGTCGGGAACTTTTAACGCAAATAATTTAAACGTTAATATAGGAGGAAACTTCACTATTGCGAACGGTACAACTTATACAACCGGAACCAATAAAACAGTATTTGACGGCTTAGGCAACCAGGTGTTTACCATCAATACAGCCAGTGCATTACCATTGCATAAACTCCATGTAAATAAAAGCAGTTCCGATATTTTGAATTTTGCAGGATCGCAGGGTGTGGTAAATATCGCCGATTCTCTACTGATTAGCGGAGGAAGGCTCAACGATAATGGCAAAACCATTCAGGTATCTGGAAATATTTTAAACTCAGGTACACATTTCGGTACAGGAAAAATTGTTCTAATAAGCGATAATAATCAATATATTTCAGGTAATGGATCGGGTTCGTTCACCAATATTGAACTAAATAAACCAGCCGCTGGAAATGTAAAAGCCATATCCACCAGCGATTTCGCTGTTGAAGGTACTTTAACTTTTTCAGGAACAGGTAATAAACAGCTCTATATCCAGGGAAATAAAGTATCGTTAGGTGAAGATGCATTAATAACGGGGGCGAATGCAAACCGATATATACAAACAAACGGACAGGCAGGCGATGGAGGATTAACCAAAACCTTTAGTGTATCTTCTGCTAGCTTTACATTTCCAATAGGTGCACCATCGACCCGCCATGCAGGTGTAGCGAATTATTCACCGGCAAGTATTTCCATCAATGGCAGTCCTGCATCGTATGGTTCTGTTACAGTAGTTCCTGTAGGAATTGAACACCCCAATACAACCATTAAAGGTCGCAGCTTAACTTATTACTGGAGAGTAAAAACTGGTAATGGTTTTAATCTGGGTAGTGCTACCGTATCACAATCTTTTGTTTATTCCGAAAACGACCTTGTTACCGGAACCGGAATTTCTGAAAACGAATATGTTCCTGCCCGGTACAATGTTTCAACCTATACATGGACAAAAGGCACCAGTGCCAGTATAGATGGAAGCTCCAATACAATTGGCAATCCCTGGTTAGCAAATACATCTTTTATCGAAGGAGATTATACGGCTGGGGATGATAACCCAACCAGTCCATTTGGAACTCCAACCAAATATTATAGCAGAATTAACGGTACTGCTCCTGGAAACGGGCTTTGGAGCAATGTAAACACATGGTCGCTTACCGGACACACCGGGGCTTCGGCAGGTTCGGTGCCTGGCGCTTCGGATATTGTAATTATCGGAGGTAAGGACTCTGTTTATCTGGCAACAAATAACACCACCATAATACCGATCCCAGAAGTTGTGCCAGTTTACAGATTGAAAAAGGTTCGGCACTTGATATCGGTTATAATCCATCCAGTAATTTAGGGATCGTATTGAATCACCCAAACGGTAACGGCAACTTTCGTTTAACAACCTCATGGAATTCCGGAAGCACCTTCCTTTTTCCATTAGGCGACTTCTCCGATTTCAACCAAAATCTCGGAACTACTGAATTATATTCTACGAACCCTGCTGCAGGAACTACCTATTGGTTACCCAATGGCATCGTTTCGTACGGGAATCTTATCCTTTCTCCTTTAGGAGGTTCAAACATAATTTTCCCTAACAACAACCTTTCGATTTTTGGCGACCTGATTACACGAGGACAAAATGCCGATTCCTGGTTTTGTCCAACCTGGGATAGCAATTACCCTACAGCTCCAACTGCACGTGTGGCTAAAACCATTACAATATTTGGCAATATGGATATTCAGGGAGGTGGTTTGATCTGGTACGGCAATGGAGCTATAACCCAGAATATCATTGTATATGGCGATGTTAAAGTGGCCCCGCTTGCATGTATTGATGTATGGAGCGGAGCCAGCAGTCAGAGCATTTCAATTGGCGGAGACCTGATTAACAATACCACCAACACATCTCCGGTTAGTACACGAAGTCAATGCGATTTCACCCTGTTACCAGTTACATTTTTTGGCAATACTTCTTCCTCGGTTTATAATACAACCAGCACACCCCTTACCATTTTCGACAAAGTTATTGTTAACAAGGGGAACTCTCAGGCAACAACCCTGACAATCAACATAGGTGGAACCTTAACAACTCCAAACGACAACTGGTTAACCCTTCAAAACGGAACAGTCAGGTATATCAGAACAGGCAATTTTACTATAAGCAGGGGAACTTCATTTACCATTCCTTCAACGGCTGGATTATATCTTAATACGCCATCGAATGTATTCATTGCCAACTCCAATGTAAATGCCAACGACCTAATTCTAAGCGGAAAACTTACACTTATCAACGGCAATGTATTTATCGGGCAAACCACATACCCCAACAACAATAACGATATCGAATATACCGGAAGCGGTGTTGCTGCTCTGGATATTCAGGGAG
>JAAUTT010000504.1 GCA_012031335.1 Bacteroidales bacterium
CTCTATCGGGGGCATTTGATTATTCAGATAAAAAATCAGGTTGCTATTGTCCCTTCTGGTTTTGAATAGCGTTTTTCAAGTGCGGTTATGTTTCTTGATGTGACAGCACTAACCGTGAGGTTATCAAATATTTCAACTATCAGTTTTAATGAATCAATGTCAGCTGGCTAAACTCCCTCACAATTTACAAATTTCTATTTTCCAGAGGTATAATTTGCAGGGATTTTTTGAAAGTTGAAATGATGAAGGCTTTTATTATTGAATTACAAATTCATCCATGTTCGAAGAGGCTGTGTGAAAAGTTAAATTTTAAACATAAGACACTATAGCTTCGAAGAAATACATTAGAATATCAATACTTTGCATCTTCGTGTCATTGTGTTTAAATTGTAAGCAGAGCAGGAAAAGCTGTTCAACCGTTAGCTCAAGCGTGGTCGTTCCGACCACTTGAGCTCCAAATATTATTGTTGGCAGGTGTTTATTTATTTTTGAATTATAAATTGTTCGATTGCTTGATTAAAATCTATCATTTCCTCATACATCTCTTTTACAGTTTCTAAATCAAACTCAATATATGAATCATAATCCCCCTTTGTCCTTCTATTAAAAGCCTTATTGATTATTTTTCCATATTTTGATTCAATTAGTCCCTCCTGTATAAAGCTTTTATTAAACCAGCCAATTAGTTGTGCATGCTTGGATGTCTCAAATTCGTACTTTAATCCTAATGCCAAAAGAGAGTAAAACATTGAGTAATATATTCTATTGATTGCAGCCCGAAGCCTGTCATGAGAAATTAAAAGCTCAACATCCAATTGTGTATCTTTCGCCTCATCTAATCTATACCGGATTAAATCTAACCTATCCTGATTATCAATAGTCATGCGTAAATCCCGTTTTTTAGAGCGTTGATAAATATAGGTTGTTTGCCTCGTTTTGTTGAAAGCTCTTTGGTTGAAAGTAAATGAGCATCAATCACAATATCATATTTTAAATCAATATCATAACAAATTTCTAAAATCCTATTCTCATCATTTTTGTTGTAATCTTGATTCAGAAGGATTAATACATCATAATCTGAATACTCATTTGCACTATCATTGCTTGGGACCCAAATAATACGACATTTTTTACAGAATCAGAATACTGCTCTTCCAACTTACGTTTCAAATCAATCAATATTAATTTCTTATCAATCATCATTGGAAATTTCAGCTAAGATACAAATTATACTGTTTCCCTGCAAGTTGCGTCTTTCTACACTTGACTACAATAGAAATCACCTGGTTTCTTTAGCTCATTCAGGTAGGCAGCATAACAATAATAAGCATTTGTCCACCTGTCAATAAACTTAATATCCAAGGCGGATTTCCCGATTAACCTGTCAACATAAAAGACAAGGAGCCTGTAAAAGATTATTTTATTGTACGCCTCACCTTCAAATACATACTCCTTTAAATCATTCAAAGCATCATTTAGCACAGCATAAATTAAAAAGTCCAATTTACCTGTCGGTTAAAGAGTTTCAATCATAATGCAATGGATGTCTTGATCTTAAGTCGGTTTAATATTTCTGTTGGATCAGTGATGTTTTGATAAATAATCAGGTTGCTTATTGCCCCTTCCGTTTTTGAATAGCGTTTTTCAAGAGCAATCATGTTTCTTTGAATTACTGCATATCCGTTAGGTTTTGGGGTTTTATGTCATCTGTCATACCATTTTTAAACAAAAGTCTTTAACATGCATTCGTTTAATTCCCTTATATGTTGATATTTCAGTCAATTCATCCATTGTCACAACATATTTTGGAAAGTTATCCGATATTTCAAGTAAATTTTCGTATTCCCGGTTTATAGTTCCCTCATTTGTTAACATGTAAGCAACCTGAACATATATCTTTTCTCCAGACTTTTGCGCAATAAAATCAATTTCTTTATTTCCCTCTTGTCCAACCGTTACCGAATAACCTGCCATTCGCAAGTGCAGATAAACAACGTTTTCCAATATTTTATGAATATCACTTGTTTTATAACCAACAATAGCATTACGAATACCTATATCTTCAAAAAAGTATTTTTCTCCTATTTCAAATACTTTTTTACCCTCGATTCCTGTTCGCTTTACTTTGAAAATCAAAAATGATGTTTCCAGGTAACTAAGGTAATCTATAACAACTTGGGTTGAAATATTAATTTTTTGAGATTTCAGATATTCACTGATTTTCTTTGAAGAAACTATACTACCGATATTGTCAGCCAAAAATGCAATCAAATTTTCAAGGAACTCTACATTTCTGACCTTAAAACGGGCAACAACATCTTTGAGCAGTATTGTGCTGTAAATACTTGTTAAATATTCATATGCAACTTGAATTTCAGCACTCAGGTTAATTAGGTATGGCAATCCACCAAATTTAAGATAGTTTTGAAATGTGGCTACAGAATCCTGCAAATTATAAAATACTAAAAACTCAGTATAGCTTAGACCAAATACTTTAATTTCAATATATCTGCCACTTAAAAAGGTAGCAAGTTCGCCCGAAAGCAAATTAGCATTGCTTCCTGTGCAATAAATATCGTAATTTCCCCTGGTAACAAGGTCTCGTAATGTAATCTCAAATGATTCAATATCTTGTATCTCATCAATAAAGAGTGCCACATTGTCATCTTCCTTTACATTATCTTTCAAATAGAGAAACAGGTCATCTGAATTTTTTATTTTTGAGAACTCATGTTGCTCTTTGTTGATATAAATAATTTGAGTATCCGGACTCTGTTTTTTAATGAGGTCTCTTAATTGCATTAACAGATAGCTTTTCCCGACTCTTCGCTGTCCAATTAACACCTTTATTAATGATTTGCCAATAAACGGTTTTAATCTATCAATATAAAGAGGCCTTTCGATGTATTCAGTCATTTCATTTATATTTTAAACTTCATACAAATATAAGTATTTGTTCAATCTTAAATGAATGTTTTATTTTTTTTCGTGATTTATTAAGTCATAATTGAATGTTTTGTCAGAAAATGAACATTCTTCAATCATAGATGTGTGATTTTTAAGATGGTTGGCAACTACCTAATAAACACCCATTCATTTTCCGTAGACATGGCTTCGCTGTAATGGTAACCTTCGTAATCAAAAGCCTTTAACTGTTCAGGCTCAGTTATATGGTTGTTAACAATAAAACGAGCCATTGAACCACGTGCCTGTTTGGCATACAAAAATATTATCTTGTACGCCCCATTCTTTTCGTCTTTAAAGATTGGTGTAATGGTGCGCGCTTTTATTTTTTTTATGTCTACCACTTTAAAGTATTCGGCAGAGGCAAGGTTTACAAGTATTCTGGCACTTTCTTGTTGCAAAAGGTCATCGATGGTTTTGGTAACTTTCTTTTGCCACACCTGGTAAAGGGTATTTGCTTTGCCAATGCCAATTTTGGTGCCCATTTCAAGCCTGTATGGCATAATAAGGTCCAGGGGGCGCAGCAGACCATGTAAGCCCGAAAGTATCCGCAGGTGGCGTTGGGCAAATTCAAGTTGGCCCTCATTAAAACCGTTAGCTTTTAACCCGGTGTAAACATCGCCGTTAAAAGCGAGTACTGCTTGTTTGGCATTGGCAAGAGTAAAATCTTTATGCCATGCTAAGTATCTCTCTGCATTCAAGCTCACAAGCTTGTCGCTTAAATCCATTAGCTCACCAATTTTCTTGCTGCTGCATTTCCTAAGTTTGGCAATGAGTTTTTCAGAAACATCGAGGTTATCTGGTAAGGTATATTGGCTGGTAATTTGCTGGGGCCTAAAGTTCAGGGCCTTTGCAGGCGATAGCAAAACAATCATACTCTTTAATTTTTGCTAAAATAAACGTTTTTATTATGTTTGTTGGTTAAATTTATATTCAACATGGGTTTTACACAACAGGTTTCGTTACTTACCAACATTTCCGAAAAACAGGTTCAAAGCACGCTAAAGCTTTACAGCGAGGGCGCCACCATACCTTTTATAAGCCGGTACCGAAAGGAAGCAACCGGTAACTTAGATGAAGTTGCTATTTCTAACATAATAGACGCAGCCAAACTGGTCGAGGAGTTGGAGAAACGAAAAGAAGCCGTTATTAAATCGATTGAAGAGCAGGGAAAGCTAACACCCGAACTAAAAAAGAGCATTGTTGAAGCTGCCACCATAACCGAGGTGGAAGACATTTACCTGCCATACAAAGCGCGCCGCAAAACACGGGCGACAAAGCCAAGGAACTTGGGCTTGAGCCGTTGGCAAAAATTATTATGGGCCAAAAAGACATAACCATTGCCAACCGGGTAAGCGAATTTGTAACAGGCGAAATTAATACTGAAGATGAAGCGCTGCAAGGCGCACGCGACATTATAGCCGAGTGGGTCAACGAAAACAAGCGAGCCCGCAACAGCATACGCACACTTTTTTCCCGTTCGGCCATTATGCACAGCAAGCCGGTAAGGGGCAAAAAAGAAGAAGCCGATAAATACAAAGACTACTTCGAGTTCTCTGAGCCTTTAAACAAAATGCCATCGCACAGGGTACTTGCAATATTGCGCGGCGAGCACGAAGGGCTGTTGAACATCCATATTCAACCCGATGAAGAAAAAGCCATAGAAACACTCGGCACAT
>JAAUTT010000505.1 GCA_012031335.1 Bacteroidales bacterium
TTAAATTCCGCCTTTTACAGGATGCTTATCGGCTCGCTTGGGGTTATTCCCATATGGATCAGGTTCCGAAAACCAATCAATGACAAACGATCGGTGTGGGTTGCTATGCTCTGCGGAGTGTTTTTTGCAATTGATATTGCTCTTTGGAATACGTCTATTGTTCTTTCCAAAGCCTCCATTGCAACCATACTGGGAAACCTTGCCCCGGTATGGGTAGGACTTGGTGCATTGTTTCTGATGAAAGAAAAACCCAAATTGGTTTTCTGGACAGGTACTGGAGTAGCCTTGTTTGGAACGGCCATGATTATTGGCTTAAGTAATGTTTCGGAAATCAGCTTTACAAAGGGACAGTTTTTAGCCATTGTTGCCAGCATGTTTTATGGCGCATACTTACTAACTGTCCGTAAGGGTAGATCAACGCTCGACACCATTTCTTTCACAGCAATATCCATGTTCACCAGTACGTTCGTTCTCTTTTTCATTTGTTTGATCATGGGAACTGATTTGAAAATTGAAAGTACACATGCGTTACTCTCATTAACCGGACTCGGCCTCATTTCGCAGCTGGGAGGATGGCTTACCATCAACTATGCACTCGGGCATATTAAACCTACAGTAGCATCAGTAAGCTTGTTAAGCCAATCGGTATTTACAGCCTTGTTTTCGATCCCGGTTTTAAATGAATTTATGACCTTTACCGAAATTGCCGGTGGAGCAATTGTATTGTCGGGGATATATCTTGTTAACAGCAAGAAATTTCAAACGTAGTTTAATGTAAGTTGTTTACAGGAAGCGTAAAGTAGAATGTTGATCCCTGACCATAAACCGATTCAACCCACATTTTTCCACCTAAAGCTTCTGTGAGTTTTTTCGAAATAGCTAAGCCCAGACCCGCTCCCCTGAATACTTTGGATAAATCTTCTTCAATTTTTGTGAACCGGTTAAAAATATCGTCCAAATGATTTTCCTTTATTCCAATGCCAGAATCTTTAACATAAAACCGAATACCCAAATCTTTATCTTCCGAACATCCAAACTCAATTAAACCTTCGTTTGTAAATTTAAGTGCATTGCTTAATAAGTTCATCAATATTTGCTTTAATCGTAAAGAATCTGTCACTATTTTATCCATTTCTTCTGATAAATTGTTCCGAAATTGAATATCGATATGATTTTTCTTCATGGTACTGCGGATGATTTTTATTTCTGCATCTACCGATTGAAAAAGCAAAGAAAGATTACTTTTCTCTTTTTGAATATTTAGCTGACCAGCCTCAATTTTTGAGATGTCGAGTATATCGTTTATAAGATTCAGTAATGATTGAGAACTATTATTAATGTGGGAAAGATATTTATGGCGTTTTTCATATGAAAGATTTTCTTTCTGAAGTAGTTCCGAGAACCCAAGAATGGCATTCATCGGGGTTCTGATTTCGTGTGACATATTTGCAAGGAATGCCGATTTCAGGCTATCAGCTTCTTCTGCTTTTATACGGGCAAGGTTTAGATCTTCCTCCACCTTCTTTCTTATGGTATAATCTTCAAGGGTAATCATGGTGCGTTTATCTTTCATGGCTATGAAATTCAGTTTCATATAACGCACTTCATTGTTTTTAATCGTAATATTCAGGAAAATATCAGGTAAATCGAAGTTGTTATCCCCTGATTTTATTTTTATAAACAAAAATTTTGATCGTTCTTTCTTGGCAGGAAGACACTTTAACAGCATTTTGTCTAGCGTTGGCATATCTTCAAGAGTATAACCCAGTGTTTCAGTCCATTTGGGGTTTAAATATAAAACTTCACTGTTCAGGTAAAGGCAAATGGGGGAAAGGGAATAACTCCACAATTTGCCTGAATCCCTGTTCTGCTAGTTCTCTTTGTTCAATCATATTGTTTGCTGAAACTGCCAATTCGCTGAATTCCTGATAACTTAATTTGTTAAGATCTATCCGGGCATTACCAGTGGAAGCTTTACTGAAGAAACTAATAAATCTGGAGAGATTTGACTGTATTTTGGAATTTATAAATTGAATGAATAAAATCGATAATAGTATTGATACAACGAGTGAAAAGCTTATAATTATTGTGTGTTCACGTATTATCCGGTGAAGACCTTCACGTTTCGGGCAATCATTAGCTCTACGTCATCAAGATAAAACCCTGCACCTATCATCCAGTTCCAGGGTTGATAACCTTTTATAAACGAAATTTTAGGACTCGTTGTTTTTTCGATGCCATAGGCTCTTTCCTCGGTGGTGAAGATTTTTCTCCATTGATAATAAATAAAATCTCCATTTGGATTTTTTGCGGCCTTATTTTGTTCCTGAATGATTTTAACTCCAAAAGGATCGGTTAAATTCCAGATATTGGCTCCACCGATAGTAACAATACCATTGGTAAGTAAAGGATCGCCATTTTGGATATTTGCAAAAGATAGCCCTCTTTTTTTCGTCCAAATCTTACATTGGAAAGTCTTGTAATTATATCCTTTTGCAATTCCTGTATATAATCATGGTAATTAATACCTGTTCCAATAATCCAGTTGTACGGTTTAAAATGTTGGATATAGGTAACTTTTTGGAATACTTCTTTGGTTTTTGGATTGACCCAGTTATGCCTAATTATACCTTTACCTTGCATTAATGCCAAAGATATTTCCTTTCTTACCTGAACTCTAATTAGTGAATCGGAAATATTGAGCAAATTTTGTCCTTCCAGCTCCGGACTTGGCGGATATAATTCCTCTATCCCTTTATCTGTAAGAATAAATATATAGTTATTCGTGTTTCCAAATTTTAGATTTCGGAGAATGTCTTTGATGAGCTTTTTTATTTCCTGGGGCGAAATTTGGTTATGATGATTTAAATAAACTGAATTCACAATTTGCATAGTTTCTTTAACACGTGATTCCAGCATTATATTTATATCATTGTCAATGTCTTTGTTTATTTTGTCGATATAATCGATGGAGTTTTCGACTTCATTTTTAATAATAGCTTTCTGATCTTCCAGGAAATCATTCTTCAATAATTTCACATCGGCATTGTACTGCCTGTACTCATGAACAATCCAGATACTTCCCAGTAATAAAATGGTAACCAGATTTATAATCAGTACATTAAAGATATAGACCTTGTGTAACTTGCTTTGTCGGGCCATAATTTTCGATAGGCGTTCAGCTTATTAAAGGTAGGAATATTTCAAAGATATCGCTATTAACCCTGATGTAATTTTTAAGTGGTTATAAAAAGTAACTTCTTTCCCCGGAGAAACAGAGAAAGAAGTTAAAAAATGAAAATATTTTTTATTGTATAATTTTGGACTCTTTTCAGTCTGTCATTCAACGGACTGGATAGCTTTTAATATTGATGAAAAGCATCCGAAACAAATTTCAATACTTTGGGTAACGAAGTCCTCCAGTATGTCCAGTTATGCGCACCATCGCGTATACGGAACTCATGAGGCAGTTCTTTTTTCTTCATAGCAATATGAACAAGAGCATTTCCTTCGTAAAGAAAATCGTCATCACCGCAATCTATATACCAGCGAACCGATTTAATCTGATCAGCGGGAGTTGTTTCAAGCAGTTGTAATACACTATGCCGCTTGAAATAGTTCTCAATATCGGCATCGGTAGCATCCTTCAAACCCCTTCTTTCATAATAGGTTTTGCTTCCTCAAGGGTTATGGGCCCCGTTGCAGCGCTTAACGGACAAGCGGAAGAGAAAAGTTCTGGATGGTGAAGTGCGTACATAAAAGTTCCGCCACCACCCATTGATAAGCCCGAAATTGCCCGGTATCTTTTTTCGGTTTTGGCTCTATAGGTTTTTTCTATGTGCGGTATTAGTTCCTGGAAAAAGAAATCCTCATATTTCCATTCACCTTTTACGTCGTTAAAATAACCTCTCTGGCCAGTGTTGGCATCTGGCATAACAATTATCATTGGCGTAGCGCTGCCCTCGTTAATTGATTTATCCGCAATGCGAAGCACTTCGCCAAAGGTTACCCAGCCTGTTTGATCGTCGCCACTGCCATGTAAGAGATAAAGTACAGGATAGGTGCGTTCGGAAGTAAAATAATCGGGAGGCAGGTAAACAGCATATTTCCGGTCCATTTTAAGGATTTTGCTCGGCAGTGTTTTGTTGTCGAACACTTTACCCGATTGAGCCATCATAAAAACCGGGATAAAGAAAGCAATCAAAAATAATAGTCTGTTTTTCATAATTGAAACGGTTAAGTTAGTATTAACTGATAATCAAATTAAAGAACTATTGACCATAAATACAACCATTACCGGCGATTATTTGTGAAGATTATGCAGTGACTTATCAGGCATCTGTCTTTTTACCTTACATTTGCGAAATGAATACAGCTTATAGTAAAATATTGGAGAAACTGGGGATTCAATCCCTTAACGAAATGCAGGAGCAGGTGATCGACTCGGTTTTAAACAAATCCGATATAGTACTTATTTCTCCTACAGGTTCTGGAAAAACACTTGCCTTTCTGCTTCCCCTGATCGATTTGCTGGATAAGCGTATTGCAGATGTCCAGGCACTTATTCTCACTCCAACACGCGAACTTGCCTTGCAAACCGAAAGCGTTTTTAAGTCGCTCGGTACTTCGTTTAAGATTAATTG
>JAAUTT010000506.1 GCA_012031335.1 Bacteroidales bacterium
TTTTTTATATTCCTAAAACATACGATCTTCTCTTTATATTACTAGGACAAAGTAATATGAAAGGATATACCATTTTGAGCAATTGGCCCGCTATTTTACAACAGCCAATACCAAACAGTTACATTATTTATGATTATAAGATATCTCAATTACAAGCAGGAATAAACAACTACGGTAATCAGGTTGGCCCTGAAATTACATTCGCCAATACATTGCAAGCTTTAGGCTTTAGAATATGGCTTGTTAAGCATGCAGTTGGTTCTACTTCAGTAGATGCTTGGTTGAAAAATACTGAAAATTACAATGAGTTAATTAATAGGTATCAAAGATTAATGTTTCTCAAAGGCTGGACAAACACCCAGTTTCTTCATAAGGGTATATTATATAAACAAGGAGAGTCAGATGCTAATGTTATGCCAATGTTTGAGTATAAATCTAAGCTATTACAATTAAGTCAAGACTTGAGTAAGGATACAACTAATTCCGCTTTTATCATAAGCAAAACTCGTGAGACATATTACGGTGTTAACAACACGTCTGCAGTTGCGCAAAAAGAGCTGTCTTTTGAGAATAAAAATATCTATCTTATTGATAAAGAAACATATGAAGTAAATTCCGCCGAAGACCCTCACCTGAACCACAACGGGCAACAGGAATTAGGGATTGATTTTGCTAATATTGTAATAAATAATATGTTGTAACATGGCCTCCACCTTTTTTTAGTCTTTAATGTTTCACTTAATATTTATCAAAAATGAAAAAGTTTATCATCGCCTTCTTCTCTTTCGCCCTGCTTTTCGCAGGTGGGGTCATTTTAGCCCAGCAGCCCGACACGACGCTCAGTGTTAATAATGTTATCACCGAGGTTAAAGCTGTAGCAGCTACGGCTGCCGGTCAGGATCTCCTTTTCGATATCCTTTACTATGCCGGGATCCTTGGAGCATTGATTCATACAATCATCTGGACAAAGCAGGGGATTAAAAATAGTTCATCATCTCCATACACCATGGCCTGGGGATATTGGATCAGGGAAAACCTTTCGGTTAAAGTTGGTATGCTGGCAACATTAGTTTACCCTTCAAAGCTATTTGCATGGCTTCTCGGAAAACTGCCTGAGGGATGGGTTACTTATGTTGTTATAGCAGCTGCAGGTATATTGGCTGGTTACTTTGTCGATTTCGTTTTAAGTCGATACAAAAAGCTTATTCCTAAAACCGCTAAAGTTTAATACCATGCTTTCCTTCGCCAAACTCTTTGCCGATATCGCTAAAGCTGTAGGAGCTCCAACCTGGGTAATAACTCACGGACTTACAATCATTATTGTTGGTTCAATATCCTGGGGAGCTTCGGTATTCTTTTACAAAAAAGACCAGAAAATTGAGTCGGTTCCGGTTATCCTTAAAACCATGGATACCATTCGCATGGAACTAAAAGATGTAAAAAAGCAGGTTTGCGCCATCGATCAGACAAATAAATCGGGTCACGATTCTATTCTTTTTAGTTGTTGGCAAAGGGGTTTGGCAAAGTTACAGGAAGCTATGGATAAAACCAGGGAGGTTAACAATAAGAAGTTTTTATATCTAAAATAAAAAACATCGAAGAAAAATTCTCAATTCCCGATCGCTGGCTCGATGAACTTATTAACCGGATTTCGTACGAAAAAAAAACGAGACTCCATATCGCTTAACCTCGATACCTTAAAACATTCTCCCACATATCGAAAAGGAAATTTCTCATGGGAAAAAGTAAAACAATAATTCACGATACCGGCGCTGCACTTACAGAGCGTCAGAAAAATGAAGTGGAAGATAGCCTTCTAAAATTATGGAAGAACGATATAGAGCCTTCTATGACCGATACAATCACCAGAACTGTTGAAGGAGCATTAAACAATCGTGCTGAAATCAACTGTCTCAATCGTGGGCTTGGTCGCTTTAAGCTTTTTGGAGTTATATATTTCAAAACGACTATAGCCGCCAACATGGCCTTAATTATAGCTATCATAACTGCTTTAATTCTAATCTTCAAAAAATGAAAACATCATCTCGCGGAATTGCTATCATCAAAAAATACGAGTCTTGCAAGCTAAAGACCTACAAGTGCCCTGCCGGAGTCTGGACCATTGGATGGGGCCATACTAAAGGCGTCAAGCCGAGAGACATTTGCACACAAGAACAAGCTGACAAATGGCTGGAAGAAGATCTGATCGAGTTCGAAAGAATAATATCAATCTGGTTTCCGAGACTCAATCAGCATCAGTTCGACGCGATGGTTTCTCTGTGTTTCAATATAGGCCCGGGCAATCTGCGCAAAAGTCCTATATACAATGCGATTAAAACGGATCCGGGCGATATTCGGATTAAATCATATTTCCAAAGGCATGTTTATGCTGATGGCTCTCACAACGGTAAGGATGATGATAAAGACGGACTAATTGATGAAGCTGGCGAAAAGCAAAAACTCGAAGGGCTTATTAGAAGGCGTACTGAGGAAGCAAACCTTTATACATTACCATTATGAAAGACTGGCTCATAATTGTATTAATAGTCCTCACCATCCTGGTTGCTGGTGTCGCCGGTTTTTTCTTCGGGAAAACAAAGTGCAGTACTGAAGTTGTTTCAGTGCCGGTTATCCGTCAGGATCCTGTATTGCTCCATCGCGTCGACTCTTTTGAAATCGTGACTAAAGTTCACGTTCATTTCATCGATTCCCTCAGAAATGTAATTACCAAACTAAAAAAACGCCATGAAACCAATACTCATAATATCGATACTCTTCCAGCTCCTGTCTTATACAGGAAGATCGCAGACTATTACAATCGAAAACAATAAGCTTTGTTTTGATTCGGCCGCTTCCGTAGAACTTTATAAAACTATAATAGATCGAGAGAGCTTCGCCCAGGAGGTAGATATTTACCAGGAAGCCTTTGCAAATTACGATACAGCCTTCAAGAAACAGGAAGAGCTTATTGAGTTGCAAAAAGTACTTACTTATGAAGCCGAAAAGAAATATCAGGCTGAAAAAATGATCATCAGGAAACAAAAGCTGAAAGTAAAAAACAAAAGCGCAAATCGTTCTGGACTGGAACTACAACAGGCTTAAGCTTATCTCTTATACTCATGATCCTAATTAAATAGTCATGTCAATTCTATTCTTAAAATCTCCCTCTGCAGTTGAACTTGCAGGAAATACAATTCATTTAAAAGTTGCCGGTACTGATGCTTTTGTCGCTGGGTTCATCCAGCCATTTTACCGGATCGGGATCCGCATTCAGGAGAATAACAATGAAATCGTAACTTGCGAGCGCCCGGTTTATGAACCGACTCAGGATGATAACGTTCCTGAAGGTTCAGGAATAATGCAAATTAACATCGAGGATGTTTTAAGAAAAGAATACAAAGGTCATTTCACATTCCCGGAGCCGGATGCCGGATTGCATTTCACCCATTCAATTTTACGAGAAATTCAGGTTTTCGTGTATGAAAAATTTGGCGTTCCCCCCGTGGACCAGCCAGGAGAATTGTCTGAAGTATTTCGCGTGCTGCAGGGGAAAATAAGCATCTTTCGTCAGGGCGAATTAAATTATTTGGAAAAGTCCTGGTGGGAATCGTTTCTTGAGAAACCTCAATTTTTAACATCTGCCAATCCCGAAAAAACAATTGACATTTATCAGCCCGAAAGGTTATACTTTCTTTTCCCACAGGCAGGAACTTTTAAGCTGAAAGTTCGCGAATTTTATAAAGATGTTGAGTACGATGAGCAAAACGAAACTATAACCAAATTATTCGAAGCTGATTTTTCGAACTGGGCTGCCGATTCTGACCCGCAATTTCCTGCCCAGCCTTTTGGCATCGATATATCTTCGCCCGACGAAGGTACAATGGCCAGTAATTATTTTAACAAACTCCTGGTAACTATACCTTATTCCGATCCTGGTATCCCTAAAATAGTTAACCTGATGTTTAAATCGCCAAACAATATTCTGGCTGCTGGCTCTTATACTTTAAATATCAATATCGAAGATATTACAATTTATACTCAGGTAAATTTACTGAGCTCTGCTGGTCATAATATAGCTTTGGTTAAAGGGCAAAACTCAATAAAACTTTTCTTTGCCGATTTTGCTTTTGTTCGACTTCTTTTCTCCGGTGAAGGAACATGCCTTATTACTTCATTAGTAATAAACAACACCACAACACTTGCCCAGCAAAATAACGACTATGTTGCTTTATTCGAGAAAGATGTTTTTAACGTACAGGCTTTCGATGTTAAGGAATTTCTTACAAGCTATTATAAATTGCGAAGCGACACTGGCAAAAAAATAATTAAATACAAGGTTATTATTACAGATAATAGCGATGAAACTATAGCTGAGTGGCTCTACCGCATCGACTATAAAAATTATGATTATGCCAGGTACTTTATGTTCCTTAACGAATTTGGAGTATACGAGGTTTTAAGAACAACAGGTAAAGGACGTAAAACCGATGAAGTAAAAAAATCGACAGTAAAACTTCCTTTGAGGGATAATTTTAATTCGACAGAACGGGCCGAAAAGCAAATCGCAGAAACCGAAGAAGTTCAGTACACAGTTAATAGCGGGTTCTTTAAAAATAAATTCGAGGCCGATTGGTTCAGGA
>JAAUTT010000507.1 GCA_012031335.1 Bacteroidales bacterium
TGGAAGAAATGGCTGCAAATATTATGCAGAATACAGAAAATGCCCAGCAAACCGAAAAAATATCCAATGCTGCCGCTGTGGGAGTGCTGGAAAGCAGTGATGCAGCCTCCAAATCGGTTGTAACCATGAAACAAATTGCCAGCAAGATATCCATTGTTAGTGAAATCGCTTTTCAAACCAATATTCTTGCACTTAATGCTGCCGTTGAAGCTGCTAGAGCCGGAGAACACGGCAGAGGATTTGCTGTAGTTGCGGCTGAGGTGCGAAAGCTTGCCGAGCGGAGTAAAATAGCAGCCGAAGAAATCAATGAACTATCGAAATCGGGAGTTGAAATAACTGAAAAGGCTGGATTACAGCTACAATCCATAGTGCCTGAGATACAGAAAACATCCAAGCTGGTACAGGAAATTTCTGCGGCCAGTATAGAACAAAATTCGGGTTCAGACCAGATTAATACAGCGCTTCAGCAGTTGAATGAGGTTACACAACAAAATGCTGCTTCATCCGAAGAAATTGCGACCAGTTCCGAAGAACTGGCTTCTCAGGCAGAGCAATTGCTTGATACATTGGCATTTTTCCGTTTTGAAAAAACAGACGAAAATAGTTCAAAAAGAATTGACAGGAAAAAAACAACTGGTTTTGTAAAGTCAGCCGAGTTGAAGAAACAACCCATCGCACCTCCCTCAGTTCGCCAACCGTTACAGAAGAAAGGAATAAACATAAATCTTAAGCCTGAAAGTCCGGATCACGATTTTAACAGTTATTGATATCAACTGAAAAAGTATTCAGACTGCCGGTTTTCTCTATTTCCGGCAGTCTTTTTTTGTTATTGCTTAACGTATACAAGTGTCGCTTTGAATTCGCCACGCGACGAAGACATGGTGTTCTCGATGGTTAATGTTTTGCCATCGGGACTTATTTTATACACTTCAGTAGATTTCATTTCCATTGAATTACCATCTCTTTCAAAAATAGTTACTGAATTAATGGTTAATTCCTGATTACTGGCCGACCATGTAGCTGTTGATTTCTTTTTGCGGTTGTTACCGGAATTATCGGTTTCTGTTCCGTCGAAGAGATACTTCTCACTGGTGGTAATAGTTTCGCCCGATTGCCGGGTCGATGTTCTTTCGTTGGTTAAGGATGCACCATCTGTGCTATAGCCATTTTTGCGGCAGCTCTGCGTCCAGGACCTTCACCCAGTTGGCTTTTACCTTCGTCCAGTGCCCAGGTGCCCGTAAAATCGGTTTTGGCAGATTGAGCGTTTGTTTTAACTGAAACGATTAACATACCAACAAAAATAAGTGATAACAGCATTTTAGAATAGCGAAAATTTTTCATGGTGATTAGATTTGTATGAATAATAGGATAGTTTTACTCCGTTAGACACACAAAATTTATAAAGCTTGTGGTCAGTACATAAGATTTATAAATTTTAAATTTTTACATCAAAACTAAATCCGAGTGGATTTAATTTCTTGTGAAATTAGGTATTACCTAATTTTCCGGATTACAGATCGCAATTTATCAGGTGATGGCCGGGATTATTCATTTGTAATTTCAGGTTATTGTTGCCTATGTTCAACGAAAAAAGTGCCAGATAATGTACAAGAGCAGAATTTTTAGCAAGAGAATAGCCTCCGGAACAAGGCCAGGTAGTTAGGAGCATACCCGGGTTAAATGAACCTGTATTTCAGAATAAATTTATAGTTATCAATATGGGAAAGTCAAATAAAAAAAATGTCCGGCAGTAATTCGCCGGACATTTTAAACGTTTATCACTGTTGTGTTTTGTTTTTTAAGTATTTATCCAAAAATTCAAGCGATTTTCTGGAAGTAGTCATCTGGTTTTCCTTTTTTGCAAAACCATGCCCCTCGTCCGGGAAAACCACATATTCCACCGGAACCCCATTTTTCTTTACACCATCCGTAATCTCATCACTTTCAACTTTAAGAACCCTAACATCGTTAGCTCCCTGAAAAACGAGAAGAGGCTTTGTGATTTTCTGGTAATTGAAAAGAGGAGAATAATTTTTCAGCCTTACACTGTCGGCTGTATTTGGATCGCCCATTTCTTCATATAAAGCTTTTTTAAACGATTCCCAGTAAGGAGGAATACTCCTGAGCGTGCGAAGCCAGTTTGCTACCCCAAAAAGGTTAACACCTGCTTTAAATTCGTCGGGATAAAAGCACAGTGCATTCAGAACCATGCAGCCACCATAACTTCCACCATAGATGCCGATGGCTGTGGTATCTATATATTCCTGTTCGGCCAGCCATTTCTTCCCGAAAATACAATCCTTAAGATCTCCATTGCCATGATCCTGGTTGTCCATTTTATAAAAAGTACGGCCGTAGCCGCTGCTACCGCGATTATTAACCGCCAGTACTGCATAACCGTGATTTACCAGGTATTGTATTCCATTGCTGAAGCCAACCCTGCTTTGTCCGCCCGGACCTCCATGTACCCAAACCAATGCGCCAACTTTGTTTTCTTTAGATGCCTGAAGAGGTTTGTAATATATTGCCGGGATATCCAAACCATCAAAGGATTTGAAACGAACAACCTCTGCTTTAACGAGGTCGGCTTCATCAATTTCAGGATTCAGGGAAGAGGTGAGTTTTTTAAGGCTCTTTGAATCAACATTATAAACATATAAATTCTGGGGACTGGTACTGCTTCCAACCGTTAGTAAAATATTTTTTTCACTTCTTGAAAAATCGGCATAAAGGATATCGGCGTCCTTAATTTCGGGAATACTGATAGGTGTATTGGTTTTATGGTCACGCAGCAAAACTTTGTTTTTCCCATCCTCATTTACAAAAATAAGATGGTATTTCTCATTTTCGCTTATATCCATGCCCCCAACATCCCATTTGTCTTCGTAAATCTTTTCTTTTTTGCCAGTACTGATCTCGTATTTTACCAGGTAACTGAATTCGCTGCTATCGTTAGTGGTATAATACAGAATATTGTCGTTTAGCTCAAATACCGAAGGTGACCATGATGCCTCATTGCCATTACTCAAACGAGTGGTTTTACCTGTTTCGCGGTCGAAAAGGAAAAGCTCGTTTTTATCAGTGGTAATCGATCGGGTTAAAGCAATGTATCTCTCTGTTTTACTGATAGCAGATACATTAAGATTCGAATCGTTCTGGTATAGTATTACCGGTTTCCAGGTAACAGTATCGAGTTTCCAGATGTCGAAAAATTTTGGATCACGTTTATTGCTGGCAATATAAATAGCCTTTTTATCCTTACTCCAACCAAATATCGAATTGGCGCTGTTGGGCCATGGGGTCAGGTCTTTCGAAACAGTATCTCCTTTATTCATAAGATGGAGGTGCGAGTTTTCGTCACCACCCTTGTCGGCCGAATATATGAACCGTGTAGACCGGGAAGAAAACCGATGGCAAAGTATGATTCTTTTGTTGATGAGGTAAGAGGTATTAAAGTAGTATCGGTAATATTGAGTTCGTAAAGGTTGAAAATGCCCGTTTGATTGCTGTTTACAAGAATCGAGCTTTTCGTCGGCATTGAAACCGGCACCCGAGATACTCAGGTTTTTGTATAACTGTTCAATGGTGTATTGCTCGGGAATTCTTGTTTTTCTGCATCCTGACTGCAGGAGCTTAAAAAAACGATTCCAATGAATAATAAAATGCATGCTTTTTCATACGTAAGGTTTTGAGTGAATAAATGAATTACAGATTTTATTTTGGGGTACAATCATATGTAACCATATCGCATATACATATGTTTGTATAAAAGTATGAATTTCGAGGATACGGTTATTTCGTTTATTGAACTATTTTGCCAAATCTGAATTAAGCTATTTTGGTTAACCTTAAAATAATTTCCATGCCCATTTCCTTGTATCCAGGTGAAAATCTGCCAGATGAAAAAAGTACAATTACCATTCAAACGTACGACAAAGCCTGCAAAAGCTTATCAGGACAAGTTTATGAAAATGGATTTGTACAACGAAACATACGACTCCTTTTGTCAGGAAATCTCTAAACGATCGCCCAAAATTCTGGAAATAGGATGCGGACCTGGAAATGTAACCAGGTATCTGTTAAGTAAACGGCCCGATTTTCTCATCACAGGAATTGACCTGGCTCCCAATATGATTGACCTGGCTAAAATAAATAACCCCCATGCTGAATTCAGGGTGATGGATGCCCGGGAAATTTTTAAACTGAATACATTATTTGAGGCAATAATATGTGGTTTTTGCATGCCTTATTTGTCAAAGGAAGATTGTAATAGCCTAATAGCAAATTCTGCAAAAACTCTTACCTTCCGGTGGAGTATTTTATTTCAGTACCATGGAAGACGATTATTCACGGTCGGGCTTCGAAACAACCAGTTTCAGCGGTGATAATAAAGTTTTTATTTACTACCACCAGGCTGAATATCTCAATCAATGTCTTCTGCAACATGGATTTAGTTTAGCTAGTCTTAAAAGAATAAAATATCCCGAACCTGACGGAACCTTTTTAACCGATATGATTTTTATGGCTATAAAGTTATAGTACCCTGTTTTATTGAGACCTTTCCTTTTTGAAGCAATAATATATTTGGTGTGTAGAAGAGAAAGTTTACATTTGTTTGATATAAGCAATAGC
>JAAUTT010000508.1 GCA_012031335.1 Bacteroidales bacterium
TGGCAGAATAGAGGGTACTGATAAGGGTACCACCACTTTTGAATGTTCCAACAACACTTAAATCAACTCCTCTATAGGCTACTCTTGTGTTAAAACCACCCTGAAAATCGGCTTCTAAATCCATGATTTGCCTGTCATCAGGTCCGATTTGTCTTTTTGGTGTACCATCCTCATTATATTCTCCGGTATATTTAACCTTTATCATACCAACATTTCCGCCAGGTTCCAGAATATTCAGATACGGATCTCCTTCCTGCCAGAGTCCCACTTTCTCATGATCGAAAATCACATCAATCGAATGTCCGACAAACCACCAGTTGCCTTCGTCCCTTTTTTGTCCCGAAGCCAGTTGTACAAGTTTATTTTGGTTTGTGTAAATGTTAAGACCAGCTTCCCACGACCAACCGTTGAGGTTATCCAATATCACCCCATTGAGCGAAAATTCCAATCCCTTGTTTTGTGTTTTCCCAACATTGGCCATATAACTACCTACTCCGGATGTTGAAGGCAGATTAACACTTAATAAAAGATCCTTTGTATCGGTTATGTAATATTCAACGGTACCCGACAGACGATTGTTTAAAAAGGCAAAGTCCAAACCGAAATTTTGGGTTTTAGAATATTCCCATCCTAATTTTGGATTAGGCAAAGTGGAAACATAATACCCAACGGAATAATTCGTTTCCCCAAAGTTATATGGTCTTGTACTTAATAATCCAAGTGTAGAGTACGGGTTTATTGACTGGTTAGAGGTTTGTCCAACTCCAACCCTCAATTTCAAAGCATTTAAAAAGCTTATATTTTGCATAAACGATTCGTTTTTGATATTCCAACCTATCGAAGCTGCAGGATAGGAATGCCATTTATGCCCTTCAGCCAAAACTGATGATGCATCGGTACGGTAGGTAAGTGTTAGCATATAGCGATTGTCGTACGAATACATGGCGCGTCCCATATAAGAAAGTAAGCCCCTTTCGGAATAACCCTGGTAATCGGGATTAATAGTTATTTCTCCGGCTGCCCGTCCCAGATTGTAGTATTGGAAAGCATCAGATGGAATATCTTTGGCAGCAATGTTAGAGCTGTTATATGAAGTTTTCTCAGCAGAGTATAAAGCAACCACATTAACCTGATGTTTTCCAAAATTACGGTCGTACGTTAACAGGTTTTCGACTGCCCAGTTGAGGTTTTGTGAGTTATTGATATTAGCAGTCGAAACGGTTGTTGCAGTAGTGCTGAATACACCTTCTCCCGTATAACTGCCACCGTTTGTCTGCCGGAAGTTCAAACCAAGGTTAAGCCTATATTTCAAACCTTCTATTCCAGGGATTTTAATTTCTCCATAAACAGAGTTGTAAGTACTATAAGCCCTGTTTTGATTTTTATATTTGTCGTCCAGAGCTTCCAAAGTTTCCCTTGTATATACCCAACTTTCGTCAATAGATGTTCTGATGGTTCTTTTCCAGGTGCCATCTTCATTATAAGGATCAGCAATGGGAGAGTAACTTAAATTACCGCCAACTCCCAGGTTGGATCCGTTGTCGATAGCATAATTATTGTTTGTTGTGAACCCTAAACGTATATATTTACCTATTTCCTGATCAATAGTACCGCGCATTGAAAAACGGGAGTAGTCCTGCATAGGAATTACTGCTTCATCCTTGTAGTAGCCCAAACCAAAATTGTATGATCCTTTTGCGGTACCACCTGAGATACCCAAATCGTGGCTTGTTACCGTACCGGTCCTGTAGAGCAGGTCCTGCCAGTCGGTATTTACATCATCTTTTTCATCCTGCGCATTTGTAAACATATTCGCAGTAGCCCTTAATTTAATAAATTCGGCCCCATCCATCATGGGATATTTGGCGAAAATGCTTTTTGTGCCATAATAACCGTTATATGTAACCCTTGCTTTTTGACCCTTTTGACCTTTGTTGGTGGTTATCAGAATAACACCATTCGATCCACGTGAGCCGTAAATAGCAGTTGCCGAGGCATCCTTCAGGATATCGACGCTTTTGATGTCGGTGGGATTAATATCACCAATCGAACCGGCAAAGGGGATACCATCAAGTACAACCAGCGGGTCGTTGGTAGCATTCAACGAACGTGTACCGCGAATACGGATTTGCATGGAAGCGCCTGGTTTGGATGAAGTTTGCGAAAAATCGACCCCTGCAACTCGTCCTTGCAATGCCTGGGTGAAATTTGCCGAGGGAACATCGCGCATCTCATCACCTTTTATGGAAGCAACCGAACCTGTAACAGATTCTCTTCGCTGAGTTCCATACCCAACAACAACAATTTCTTCAAGACCAACGGCATCTTCCACCATTGTAACGTCAATCTGAGTTTTGTCTCCGATTTCAATTTCCTGAGGAGCCATCCCTACAAAGCTAAATACGAGAATATTCGAAGTCTGAGGCAATGTAATGGAATAATTTCCATTCTCGTCGGTAATAGTTCCTGTAGTGGTACCCTTTACCAAAACAGTAACTCCGGGTAATGGAGCTCCTGTTATATCTTTTACAGAGCCCTGGATCGTATTAGTTTGGCCAAAGCTCCAAAGCGAAAAGAGTAACAGAGGCAGCATAAAAGTTGCAACCTTTAAAAGTCGTTTCTTTTTCATGATTAGTAATTTTAGTTAGTAATTAATTTAAGATTCATAATAAAATTGTCCACAACCCGTCACCACCAGGTGTTGTCGGTTGTACAGGACAAAAGTTGTTTTTAATTTCCGTTCGGTATTTGAACTATGATACAAATGCTGTCGTTTTTGAAACACAGCAAAAGAAATTTCAAAGGCTTTATAAGTGAAATTTTAAGGATTCCAGTGCCGTCACAAAGCGTTAATAATATGTTATTTACAAAATGATATGTTTCATAATTGATAGAATTTGAATCATTTTATTTGCTCGACTTGATTAAAATTTTGAAAAAGGTGGTGCAGAATGGATGTAATTCTTAGTTTACCTTGGTTTAAAAGATATAAACCGGATAGCAGGAAAGGTTATACGTCTTCTTAATAATAAATGGGGCGACCGGGATTTCTTTTCCAAATACACCTTAACTATGAATGTTATGAATATAATTCAAAACACAAAATTCCACACCGGGATTTTTGGAATTGATTGTTTTTATTTAAAAAGGATTTTTGCAGGAATTTATTTCTATAATTATCAAAACTTTGACCTTATAATAACAGAACTATGCAGGAGAATCCACCTGCCTTAACACTAGGGAAGTGACGGATATAGCGTGACTCGGGTCACGTTACACGTCACTTCTAAGATACATGACACTAACCTTCAAATAATTTATTGAGGATTTCTTTGTCGTCCGAATCCATGTATTTAACAACAAACTCCGACGGAGCCATACCGAAATATTCACGGAAGTTATTCGAAAAATAGGAAGGAGAAGAGAAACCTACCTTATAAGCCACTTCCGAAACATTTACCTTATTTTTAATTAACAGGTAGGCGGCTTGTTTCAAACGGATCGATTTGATGAGATTATTGGTGAGATATTAATATTCTCCTTGAGCTTCCGGTTAAGATGAACACGGCTTAGTCCCACTTCCCGGCTCAGGTCGTCGACACTGAATTCGGTATTTTCGATGTTTTTCCGGATCGATTCAATCACATTTGCAATAAGCCGGCTGTCGGGCGAGCTCATTTGAATCTCTGCAAAATCGAGTTTAACATCGGAGCGATATTTATTCCTGATCCGGTCGCGTGTTTGAATTGCCTGGGCAACAGTGATCTTTAACAACTCGAGGCTTATAGGTTTTGTAAGATAACTGTCGGCACCGTTTTCAATACACTTGCGTTCTGTTTCTTCGTCGGTTTCCGAAGTAAGAATAATTACCGGCAGATAATTCGTTTCACGGTTCTGGCGGATCTTTTGACAAAGTGAGATACCATCAACTTCGGGCATTATCAGATCGGTGATAACTGCATCGGGAATGGTTGTAGAAATAACTTTCCAAGCCTCCTTGCCGTCGGTAAAGACTTCAACATTATATTTATCCGATAGTTCCAACCGGATGTATTTTCCGAGGTCGGCATCGTCATCAACAAAAACGAGTGTTTTTTTCGATTTGAGGACTTTTAAAAACCGACTCTACGGTGTTGTTTTCCGGCACTTCTATATATTCCGCTTGTCGGGGAAGTTTTTCATCGGGTCGGATAATGGAATACAAGTCCTTATTGCTCGGCTGTTACAGGCATTTCTTCGTCGGAGAGATGGGCATTACCGAGCGGAATACGGACAATAAACACTACACCGTTTTCAACATTTTTGGAGGTAATAGTTCCATGATGCAAATGCACAATCATTTTTGCCAAATGAAGGCCAATCCCCGATCCCCCGCTGTTGCTCCCGTTACTTTGATAAAAACGGTCGAAAACGCGCTCGAGTTCTTTTTCGTCGATAGAACTACCCGAGTTTTCAAAACGCAATTCGATATATTCGGAAACGTTGGCAGTTAAACCGCTCTGCCTGTTATTCACGAATGTGTCAATCGAAATAAGCATGTACCCGTTATCTGGTGTAAATTTGAAGGCATTGGAAAGAATATTGAAAAGCACTTTGTCGAAAATTCCCCTGGTCGATCCATGCTTCGAGC
>JAAUTT010000509.1 GCA_012031335.1 Bacteroidales bacterium
ATACGCAGACGCGTTCGCAGATCTGCCAATCATACGAGGTATGCCGGTGTTTTATTCGTAGGGGTCCACGCGTTAAGAACATCGGAGGTATGGTTCATTGCTTCGCCATAAGGCATACCAAATGTTGATTTTATATTATTGACCTTTTGAACATCGCCTACACCAGTAAACTGCGCTGTAAAATCGATACCTTTATATTCGGCATTAACATTAAAACCGTAATAAAATCCTGGGATTGTTTTACCTATAAACACCCGATCGTAGTCATCAATTATTGAATCTGCCCCTACAGAATAAAATTTATTAATACCCTTTTCAATATCTTCGGGTTTAGGAGCACCACGCATATCCCTGAAATAAAAGTCTCCGCCCTTAACTTTAGCTGATTGATAATTAACATCTTCGTAATTGTCCAGCCATTCCTGAGCTTCTTCATCAGATTGGAACATACCCGCCTGCTTATATCCGCGAATGTAGAAAAGTGAATAACCTTCTTCGATATTTCTGCCCCAATCGGGTACATCTTTATAAAGGTTTTCCACTTTATTGTTTACAGTTGTGAAGTTGCCACCGAACGAGAGTGTCAAGTCGCCAATTGAACGACTGTAGTTAAGGTTTAGTTCAATACCGCTGTTTCTGACCTGGGCAACATTTCCATCGGGCATCGATATAACGCCGGTAGAGGATGGAAGGGACACTTTCTGCAGAATTCCATCAGTAAGTTTATTGTAATATTCAAACGACAAATACATTCCCGAAAAAAGGGTTGCATCAAAACCGATATTGAAAGTGGAAGTTTTTTCCCAAACCAAATCCCGGTTAGCCATGCCATATACAGCAGCGCCTGAACTGGTATACCCCAGACCTATAGTTTTGGGATCGTCAGTTCTGGGATTAGGATTGGAACCCCATGCATAAGTTGGTGCACCCGAAATGGTCGAAAGATATGCCATAGGTGTGACTTCATCATTTCCTAACTGACCCCATCCCGCTCTGAATTTAAGGTCGTTAAGCCAGTTTAAATTTTCCATGAAACTTTCCTCGGAAATACGCCATGCAACGGAAGCTGCCGGAAAGGTTCCCCAACGGTTTTCAGGGGCAAATCTGGTACTTCCGTCCCTGCGAATTGTGAAATCGAGGTAATACCTGTTTGAATAATTGTACCCTCCCCGGAAAAGAAATCCCTGCGAGGCGCGCTTTTCCCTGAAACCTCCTGCACGTGTGTATTGGTTTTCACCTCCAAGATTAATAAGATTAACATTTGTGCTTGTTACATAATTGGTTCCAACGTCAGTATAGTCTACTGAAAATTGCTGGGCCATGGTATTAAACAGAATGTCTATATTATTATTCCCAAACGATTTAATATAATTAGCTGTAAACTCTCCTATGAGGTTATAGTTTCTGGTACTTCTTATCTGGTAATCACCTACCGAACCTTCACCGGCTACAGCCGTAGGATCGCCTCCATCATATTTGAAATATGAAGAAATATATTGTCCCCCGCCTTTAATTGTATTGTCGAAATTATCAGCATTTATTGTTCCCTTCAGTTTTAAGCCAGTAATAGGTTCAATTTCCACATAAGCATTTCCCATATTCCGGAGAGATGTATTTGTTCCGTTCGCAGCGAAAAAAGTCCGGGCAGGTTATACCTTGTCAAACTTCCGTATAAAACACTGCTGTTCCAGGTTCCGTTGCTGTCATAACCTTTTACTACAGGAGCAAATCCGTTAATTCCTTCCGGGTCGTAAATGGGTTGACAAACAGGTGTTAAGGCTGTTTTATGAAGCGAACCTATGTACCAGGACATATCACGGCCTTCGGCAGAGCTTAAGCGATAGTTAATACCAACTCTGAGGTATTTGTTGACTGCAAGGTTTAGCTTAATTGAACCATTATACCGTTTCATATTGTTGTCGATATAAACGCCTTCCTGATCGGAATAGCCAAATGATAAATAATAATCGGCTTTATCAGTGCCACCTGAGACATTAACTGAATAATCCTGGGTAAGGGCATTTTTGTTTTTTACAGCATCCTGCCAGTCATATGTAGGTAAATTGCCCAGGTAATTTGGGTTTTCCGGACGAAAAACTTCGTTAAGATTGCTTCTGGAACCATCGGATGTTGGGTCGGAGGCATATAGGGCATTGTTAAAATCCACATATCCTTTTGTGTCGAGCAGGTCAATTTTTTTATTCAGGTTTTGAAATCCAAAGCGTTGTGAATAGTTAACAGTGGCTTTTTCTTTTTTCCCCTTTTTGGTGGTAATCAGTACCACACCATTGGCTGCTTTAACCCCATAAATTGCACCTGCCGAAGCATCTTTCAGTACTGATATGGATTCAATGTCATTGGGATCAATCATTGCCATTATATTAATTCCACCTCTGGTATATTGATCCCTTGATCCTTCAATACCTGCTCCCCATTCTTTGATTGGGATTCCATCGACAACATAAAGAGGATCTGCAATACCAAAGGTATTTGTACCTCTGATACGAACTGTGGGACGCGCATTGGGGTTCCCCTGATTACCGATAATCTGCACACCCGACATCTGGCCTTGCATGATCAATTCCGGAGAAGAGGGTACCACCTTAGTTATTTTATCTGAAGAAACTGTCGAAATAGCTGTTGTTACATCTCTTTTGGATCGCGAACCGTAACCGATTACTACTACTTCTTCGAGTGATTTTATATCTGCAATCAAATTAACATTGATTAATGATTTACCACTAACAGGAACGTTTTCAGAAACATACCCCACAAACGAAAAATACAAGAATTGCATTTGCATCACTTACCTCAATTGAATATTTCCCATCAATATCCGAAATAGTTCCAGTTGTAGTACCCTGAACCGTAATATTAACACCGGGTATAGGCTCTCCATTAGAAGCATCGGTAACAGTTCCCGTCACTTTTTGTTGTTGAATATACTCGGTAGGTGTAATTACAATAACTTTATCTACCAGTAAAAATGAAAGGTCAGTGTTTTTGAAAGTTTCTGACAAAATTGAGGATACGGTCGCATCGGATTTTGCTATAAACACCTGTTTTTTTACATCCAGCTGATTAGTTTTATAGAATATCTTGTAATCAGTTTGTGTCTCAATAGCTTCCAATATCTCATGGATTGTTCCTGACTTAAATGAAAGACTAATCCTTGCATCTTGAGAATATCCCTCTGCAGCCAAATGAAATGTGACAACAAGCAAGAAAAATGTAGCGATTTTCATAATTAGTAGTAATTTTTGAGCGTAATTTTTTCTCTCATTACGCAATAATGAAGTTTTTAACATAAATTTGCAATGTTTTAATTTGACAATGCTCAGCCTTTTGCGAGACCTGAGTTTAAGTTAGAATAAGATAAATCGGGAAATGTGAGGCATTTTCCGATTTTTTTGTTTTTAGTAGTTCGTTATCTCATAATTGTAAGGTTTAGAAGGTTAATATTATTTACGTTCAATTATTATCGTTGTGTTATCAATTACCTTGTATTTAATTGGGGTAGTGAGTTTTATTATGTCCAATACCTGGTAGATATTTTCGTTATGGACAAACTTACCATTGTATCGCTCTTGTTTCAATGAACTATCTCGTATTTCAACTTTAATATTAAACCACCTTTCCATTTTTAAAGCCATTTCATTCAAAGGTTCATCGGCAAATATCAATAAATGGTCTTTCCAACTCGAAACAGCTTCAACATTTACCTTTTCAATCAATTCTACTTTTGAATTAGTAATTCGGATCGGATCAAGATGATCATCCATTTTTTCTTCATTTATAACCAGCATCTGCTTTGGTTTTACAATAAAAGTTTCATTGGATTTGGTGTTTCGAACGCTAAACTAAACCTCTTATAACTGATGTTTGCGTTTTTCTGTCATCTGGATAAGACCTGACGTTAAAAGCAGTACCCAATACTTTTACGATAGAGTTCTTTGTTTTTACTATAAATGGAAGCTTATCATTGTGAGTTACATCAAAAAAACGCCTCACCGGTTAAATAAACGTCCCGGGTGTTTGCCCCAAAACTGGTTGGATATTTAAAACGGCTCCCAGAATTAATCCAAATATGAGATCCATCTGGTAAAACTAGTTGTGCTTTTTCGCCGATGGGTACGATTATTTCCTGGTAACTTACTAAATTACTGTCTCCTTTTTCATTAGCCAATCTTTGCCAAATAATGGGAACAGCAATTATCAAGAGAATTAAGGCAGCTACCTTTATCCAGTTTGAAAGTCTTAACTGCTTTGTTTTTGTCAATTCACCACTAAATATTATTTTATTCCATATCTGTTCAAATGTTTCTTTTTTATCTGCATGCACCTCACTCTTTTGGTATTTGTCAGCAACAAAACCAAGTCTTTAGCCTTTTCAAAGTCTTCTGCCCTTTCAGGGTGTTTCAAAATCCAATCTTCCCAAAACTCTATGGATTTTGCTGATGATCTGACAACATATTCATGAAATGATTCATCAATTACAAAATCTTCAATGCTTCTATATTCTATCATGATGAACGGTTTGTTTATCTTTAATACTCTTTACACTGTATAAAAAAAAATCTATACTCGAATTTTTAAAAATATTTTTCTTTGTGGATGGTAA
>JAAUTT010000510.1 GCA_012031335.1 Bacteroidales bacterium
GTGCTATCGAAAGAAACAGCCTCGGGGATAAATTCTTTAACATCTTGTGCTATAAAACCGACTTTGTTTTTGCGCATCTCATCTACCTTTCTCAAATCCTTTTCAGATAGAACGGCGGAGTCATATTTTAGCAAGCATTCCTTTTTATAATCATACTTCACGCCTTGTATTGACGTAACTGCTTCTAATGCGCCTTTGAAGCTTTTTATGTTCTCCTTTGCACTCTTATCAGAAGTCTGTGATAAACTAATATAATTAACATTGTTAACGTATAAACCATTCCAACGATAAGAATAATGCCCAAGGTAAGCACCCCTATCCCTGCTGGGGTAAAAGCAAGGCCAGTTTTGTGTTACACCTGGGTGGCTGATAAAATCCAGGGAATAATCCAATTTGATATCATAAGAATCATCGTCTATCTGCACGGTGCTACCTGTTTTTAGGTATTGTCGCGTATCAAACTTTATGTTATTTGCTTTTATATCTACTTTGCTGCTTGCAGATGATTTTCCAATGCCTATGTTTCCATTAGACTCAACCTTAATCTGTGCATTGATTGAAATTGCAATGCAGATAAATACATTTAACAGTACTGATTTTTTCATTTTTAGTTACTTTTGTTGGTTATTTTTTGACTATGCCTCACTCTTGATCAATTGCCGTTGAAGGAGTGGGGCTTTTTATTGCTTTTTATTTTGATTGAGGAAGAAAACAAATAACAATTAAACATAACTTCCCTGATATGCCTTCCTTGAAAGCAGTCTCAGAACTTTAGAAACACCATGTGATTTTTTGGTCAGGCTGACCGGTTTTAATCGGTCTTGAAAGTTGATTTCATGGTTTTATGGTTTGGGTTTTACATTGATTATCGTGAGCTAAGGTATGGCAATGTTTTTACAAATGCAATACCCTGATCGGGGTAGTTTTCATTTTATCCGTTTTTTTTGAGCGTGCAGGCAAAATTGCAGCTCTTGCCACAAATTGGCTTGGTGCGCAGGCTTTGCGCGTTTGTGGCATGTGCTGCAATGTGCGCCGGGGTTTCAAGGGGCTTTCCCTAATACCGCCCTTAAAGGCGGTAAAGCGGGTGGGGCAAAATAAACCAATCGGGTTTGTAAAATGGTGGCTACGTAGATGGTTTGGCAGCATTAAAACGTTATCATACAGTATAACCAATCGGTACGCCTTGGTGCTAACGTTTTGCAATATGCGTAGGCCGGGATTTTAGAACCGAACTTTATCAGTCTGCCGAACCGTTTGTTTTGGCACAAAGATAGAAAACTTACCCAAACCCGTTTTACTTATGACCGCATGTTGGGGGGTTGGGGGAATTTGTTCCCTCAGTGTCAATGTGGCAAATCCTAAAATGACTGTGCGGAGTGGTCAGTTTACCGAAAGGAATTATTTATCTAACAATCAATCAGTTTGTTTTAAATCTTAATCAGCGCCCCAAAAAACTGACCAGTCCAATCAGTCAGCTTAAAATCAGTCAGGTTAATGTTGAGCGAAAATTTCTCCAATCCCTCCCGGAGTCGATTTGAAAACGTTTGTTTATAGGTAGATATTTGAATTGAAACCAATCAATCAACTGTCCAATTTGATTGAAAAGCACCGATTGCCGCCCATGTTTATCTGCCAATCATTTTTTCGGCTTGTTTAATTCTATCAAGTTGCCAACCGGCTAAGTATTTTTCTTAACAATCAGTTTATCGTGAATGTTTAGGTTTGTTTTGCTGATATCCTCGCTCACGTTAGAAACCTATCCATTAACTATCGCAAAGCAATCCTTTAAGCGCTGTAAATCGGTTGTTTTTAACTTTTGCGGAGAACCGCTCAATCAAGAAATTGCGATAATCAATCCGGTTTTTTTTAATTAATTTGTTATCAATGTGTTGCCTTGAAATCAGTTTATTGGGCAGCTTTATATAAAAAACCCTATCAGTTTAGCAGAGAACATTGCTTATTATCCCATAAAATCCATGCTAAACGCCATCTCGCCCCTTGCCCCCAACGGATGGCGGTATGAAACGTGCCGGATTGCGGGGCTGCGTCTGTATCCCTCGTGACAAACCCACGAGGCGGGAAGAAACGCTCGCAAACCCACTAAACCCGGCATGTTTTATGACCGCGTGTTATGCGCTGGCAGTTTATTCTATTATCGTAAATACCATCGGACTCAACTTTCTTTTTACCCCGTCTGACCCTTTTATATTAATCTCCTCAATCATTAATTTTTGGTTAACAATCAACGAATTAATTAAATCTATTTGTTGCTGTGAAAAATCACTTGATTTTGAAATTTCTTCTCTAACAGTTAATGAATTAGGAACTGTCGAACTCATTATAAAAGAAACAACCTCAAAACTCAAATCGAAATCAAAATTTCTCATCAATACTGTAATTTTTTTATCTTCCAGTAATTCCTTTTTCGAAATACCTCCACTTGTTTTAAGGTCATTTTTGCACTTTATTGCAGCAATTGGGTCAGGGACTACTTTTACTCTAAATGGAGTTTTCTGAATCTCTTTTCCATTACTACTTACGGTAACAATTGCAGAACCAGGTTCTTTAGGCTTTACTACATATTCTCCATTTCCCCCCGAAATTGTACCATTGTCTATAGATGCCGATAAGTCAGACGCATCATATCCCGATGCAGCAATTTTAATAGGATTTTCAACACCAACATATAAAACATTCATACGTACAGGTTCAACAGCAGTAACCGTATTTGTTTTATTTTGTCCGTTTACACATGCGACTCCCAGAAAAAGAAAAGTCGCCAATGGAATCAAAGCTAAAATTCTTAACTTTGAACCTTGATTAAATTTACTTTTAGTCATCATAATCATTCTTTTTTTTATTAATGAATGGTTAAAACTTGAAGAAAGGCAGATGAGTCTTTCTTCTGCTATTTGATTAAGTAGGAGTGCTTGGTACCTAAGCTTGTCAGTCCCGGTATTGAGTACTCCTTCATCTGCAAGATATTCATGCACTAACTGTACAGAATTTTTGAACATCCATATCAACGGATTAAACCACATTACGGCCGATAATAGTTCAATCAGGATTAAGTCGATAGAATGATATTGTGATGCGTGAATTCTTTCATGTGTTATTATTTCCTTGCTTTCTTCTTTTTCTAGGTTTTTTGGAATAAAAAATCCAGTTAAAAAAAAGTAAAATGGACTGCTTGTATCGCAGTTTAGCAATACAATATTGTCATGTCTTACTCTCTTTGAAGTCCAAAATAGATAAAGAATCCTTGTAAGATGAACCAGTAAACGCAAACCAAAAAATGACACTCCCAAAAAATAGACTACAAACAATATGTTTACGATGCTCAAATTTGTTTCTTTAATAGCTGAATTGTTGGAAGGATTTATTGCTGCATTTTCATCATTTAAGTTTGGTGATGTTACTGGGTTATAATTTATTGCTTCAATTTCGTATTTCGGATCAGATAATTCTAAATCAATCCGATAGGTTGATAATGGTAGAATAAGTGATAGAGTTATAGAAAATATTAAAAAATATCTTAGATGATGAAATCTTGTTTCTTTTTTTGAAATACTAAATACGCCAAGTATAAAATACTCAAACAAAATGTTGAGATAAGAATATATCTAGTAAATGCCTCCATGTTATCTGGTTTTACGAATTTCGAGTTCAATCATGTTTTTTAATTCTTCTAACTCGGTCAATGATAAATCCTTATTTTTGACAAAAAAGGATACCATTTGATTTAACGAGCCATTGAAAAATCCTTTGGCAGTATCTTTAAGTAAATATTTCGCATAATCGGACTCTTTTATCAATGGGTAGTAAACATTAGTTTTTCCAAATGTTTTATGTGATACATATTCCTTTTTCTCGAGTACTTTTATCACCGTGGCTACTGTATTATATGCAGGTTTTGGGTCAGCCAATGTGTCTAATACATCACTCACTGCACCTTCTTTAATTTTCCAAAGTGCCTTTAAAATCTCCTCTTGAGCTTTTGTAATCTCTTTCATGAATCAAATTTTGAAACAAATATACTATAATATTTTATTAAATACTATACATGTAGTATTTATTTCACGAAATATTTACATTTTTCCCAAATGCTGAATCGGTGACGTGTCAGCTCTGCTTGCGCATAACGGTTGCGTGTATGAAGCGTTGGGGATTGCGGACTTCGTCACTATCCGCCGACACAAACGCCGATGCGGGGCAGAACGCTTGATTTAACAACCTAAACCCCAATGCTTTATACACGATGTTAGCCACAGATTTTATTGGTTTTCAATCAAATAGTCCTAATTAACGAACCGCTTTCCTTTCTAAGTTCCGTTTTACCTTTGTTGGTTTTTACTAAAATATCACTTCCGCTAAATTTAGCTCCTATCGCATTACTACTAACGATTGTTCTTACTAATGAACCACTTTCTTTTCGCAGTTCAACTTTTCCGTTTGCAGTTGTTACTACTATTAGAGAACCGTCATTATTAATGTCCGCATCTACGGCTCCACTGCTAACAATTGTCCTGATTAAAGAACCTGAATCCTTACGTAATTCAACTTTTCCATTTGTGATTTTAACGATGTTCATAGTTTAAAATGTTAAGAG
>JAAUTT010000511.1 GCA_012031335.1 Bacteroidales bacterium
GCTTTATAAATTAGAAAGAATAATAACGATGAGCCCGAAGCCAATCGACTCCCGAGCAGTAAATATCAATAAATGAAACTATAACTGGCACATCAGAATTTATACAGGAAGGATTTTCACTTAATAAATCTATTGATATTGAAAAGAAACATCCTGGAAAGATGGTAAACTTATTTTTGACGAGGAACCTTTGGAAACTCTGGCAATTCAATTGGAAAGAAGATATGATGTAAAATTTTCTTTTTTCTGAAGACAAGCTCAGGTCATACCGTTATACCGGCACTTTCCCCGATTTATCCCTTGAACAGATTCTTGAAGCTATGAAATACTCATCTCCAATAGATTATGAAATACATGAGAAAAATGTTACTCTCAAGGAAAAACCTTATTAGATTTTGACTAACTTTAATTACTTACACACTAACATCGAAAAATAATGGACGAAGAAATAAAAACTTAAAAAAAACGGGAAACACTTAGAGTATTTCCCGTTGGTTACGTTTGGAATAAATCGAAGAATGCTAAAACGTTGGCGCGTGGACATTGCTTCGAAATGTTTAACTTTTTAACCTTTTCAAAAATATGAAAAAAAGACAAAACTACTATCAGAACACTTATTCTTTAACAAAATTTGGCTGATTATGAGACTATCGGTATTATTAAGCCTAATAGCAGTCTTGCAGGTGTCAGCTCTTACCAATGCACAGACTCGAATAAATTTTGAAGCTACAAATGTTAATATTCGCGAAGCTTTTCGCGAAATAGAACGTACATCCGGGCTTTCCTTTCTTTTCTATGATGAAGCCATCGACCTGAAAAGAAATATAACAGTAAGCGCAAACGATTGTACCGTCGACGAATTGATGAATCAAATACTTAAGGACACTAAACTGTCGTATAAAGTTTTTGACAATAAGTTTATCGTTATCACCCCTGTTGAAACCGCACAACAACAAACTATTACCGGAGTTGTTACAGATGCAACAACAGCCGAACCTTTACCCGGAGTGAATGTAATTGTTGAAGGAACCACGCTGGGTGTTGTGACCGACCTTGATGGTAAATTCACCCTTGATGTTCCATCGGCGACCTCGGTACTGGTATTTTCCTATGTCGGATATAATACCGAAAAGATATCCGTAGCTGGCCAGACCTCCATCGCCCTGAGATTAGTGCCCGATATTAAAAGTCTGGAAGAAATTGTGGTTGTGGGTTACGGTACGCAAAAAAAGGTGAACATGACAGGAGCTGTTTCGGCAGTTAAAATGGATGAGAAAATTACTAGCCGTGCATTAACAAACGTTTCCTCCAGTTTAACTGGTTTGGTACCCGGATTAGCTGTTAACCAGAACTCAGGCATGGCCGGGAACAATGGAGCAAACATGATTATTCGTGGTTTAGGTTCTGTAAACAATGCCAATCCGCTTATAGTTGTGGATGGTATGCCCGATGTGGATATCAATCGATATCAATATGAATGATATCGAAAGTGTTTCCGTTCTGAAAGATGCAACATCATCAGCAGTTTACGGTTCACGCGCTGCCAATGGTGTTATCCTTATTACTACCAAATCTGGAAAAGGCCAGAATAAGAATCGTATCAATTTCTCAGGTACTTATGGGCAAACATTGCCTACCAAAGCATACGATTTTATGGCCGATTATCCTCGTGCCCTTACATTACATCAGAGAGCTGCTTCAGTCAATACCTTGCCGCAAAACTTAGTGTTTAAAAATGGTACGATTGACCAATGGATGGCTTTAGGAATGATAGACCCGCTTCGTTACCCGAATACCGACTGGTGGGACGTGATCATGCGTAAAGGTCAGGTGCAAAACTACAATCTGTCTTCATCCGGTGGAAACGATAAATCAAATTTCTTTGTATCTATTGGTATGATGGATGAAAAGGGGTTGCAGGTCAACAACGACTACAATAGATACAATGCCCGTTTTAATTACGATTACAAAGTGAATAAAAAAATGAACATTGGTGCCAAATTTAGTGGAAACTGGTCGAAAATGTCTTATTCGCTCGAAGATGGGTTTATTGATGACGAAGCTACAAATACTGCTGGTTTCGATTTGCAGTATGCAATTGCCGGATTAACACCATACGATCCTAAAACAGGATATTTTGGCGGCGTAATGGCTTATAACGAAGATGCTCAGGCATATAATCCATATACTGTTTATGTAAATAACCTCACTCACCGTAACAGACAGGAAGTGAACCCCTCTCTTTACTGGGACTGGACTCCTGTTACAGGATTAACCGCGAGGGTTGATTATAACATAAACTATTATAACCAGTTTAGTTATAATGCCTCTACTCCAAACCGTGCATATAATTTCCAAACCGGAGCTTTTGGTTCCCGTATTTATGTGGGCGACAATGCAGGTATTTCCAATAATACCAATACAGGTTACAAAACTATGTTAAACGGTAGATTGACTTATGAAAAAACGATTGCTCAAAATCATCAGATAAATGCTTTATTCGTTTACAGTGAAGAGTATTGGTATGCAAGAAGTCAGTCAAGTTCGCGTTCCGACAGAGTTTATCCAACCCTGGAAGAAGTTGATGCTGCTTTGACAATTCCTGGAAAAGTTGGTGCTGGAGGTAACTCAAGTACCGAAGGGTTAAGATCCTATATTGGACGTCTAAATTATTCAGCATACGATAAGTACTTACTTGAAGCTAATTTCCGTTACGATGGGTCTTCAAAATTTCTCGACGGAAACCGCTATGGTTTCTTTCCATCTGCAGCTTTGGGCTGGAGATTTACTGAAGAAAACTTCATAAAAGCGATTACACAAAGCTGGTTAAATGCTGGAAAGCTTAGGTTTTCTTATGGAGCTCTTGGTAATAATGATATCGATCGTTATGAACAACGTGAAACTCTGGATCAATCTCATTATATGGTTGATGGAAACATAGCAAAAGGGCTTGTTTACCGAAAATGGTAAATGAAGAACTTTCATGGGAAGCTACCTCAATTATCAATGTTGGTTTAGATCTTGGTTTTTTCGACAACCGGTTAACTGCTGAAATCGAATATTATGACCGTGTAACAACTGGTATGCTTCGTACGCAACAATTCTCGCTTCACCTGAGCAGTGCCTATAATCCTCCCCGTAAAAATATCGGTGATTTGAGAAACCGTGGAATAGAAGGTAATTTTACCTGGAGAGAGAAAAAAGGTGACTTTAGTTATCTGTTGAATTTAAATGCTTCATACAATCGTACAACGCTTGAAAAATGGAGCGAATTTTTAACCAGAAATTCCACCAACTCTTCGCAAAATATTTTTATAGGTATGCCTTATAGTTTTTTATATACCTATGAAGATATCGGAATTGCTCAAACCTGGGAAGATGTTTATAGCGCTACTCCACAGGGAGCTTCTCCAGGAGATATTCTCCGTAAGGACATTAATGGTGATGGCCGTATAAATGATAATGACAAGGTTGCCTATCCGAATATTCAACGTAATCGACCAACCACTAACTTTGCCCTAAGTGGTAATTTATCCTGGAAAGGTTTCGATTTCTCGTTCCTACTTCAGGGCGCAACTGGACGTAAGGATTATTGGATTAACAACCACAACAACGTAAACTTTGGTACGCAGCGCTATGCTTCTACCTGGAACCATTGGAATAATCCATGGAGCTGGGAAAACCGTGGAGGTGAATGGCCTCGTTTAGGTGGCAATGCCAACAGAGAAGAAACTTCTTTCTGGCTTGATGATTTAAGCTACCTGCGTGTTAAAAATCTGCAGTTGGGTTATAACTTGCCTACAAACCTGTTGAATCGTATTCGCGTTGAAAGTTTCCGCGTTTTTGTTACAGCTGAAAATCTCTATACACTCACCAAATTCAGAGGACTTGATCCGGAAGGGCAGGGCAACAGAAGTGATAGTTACCCCATCAATAAATCATTTTCATTTGGTGTTAACATAGGTATTTAAAAATTAAAACTTTGAACAGATGAAAAAAACTAATATAAAAATTGTTGTTGTTTCCATTGTGATGGGAATTACAATGCTTATAAACTCTTGTACTAAAGATCTGCTCGACCAGGCTCCTACCACACAAATGGATGCTGCTGCTTTCTGGAAAACGGAAGCTGATGCAACCATTGCCTTAATGGGTGCATACGCAGATGTGAGACCTCTTTTCGACCGCGATTATTATCTGGATGGACATGGTGAATATGTCCGTGTTAGAGGCACCAGTACTACAAATAATAATCTCAGATTAGGAGATGCCTATCAGGGTGCTGATTATAATCCTACCGGTTTTGGCGATAATTTCGATAAAATGTACCGTCACTTGTATGGCGGGGTTAATCGTACCAATTATGTAATTGAAAATGTCACTAAAATGTTGGAAACAGCTAATCCTAGCTCGGTTGCAGGATTGGAAACAATAATAGGTGAAGCCAGATTACTACGTGGAATGGTTTACTTCAGGTTAATTTCCATGTGGGGAGATGTTCCTTATTTTACTAAAATTATTAAGGAAAATTCCGAAGTTGCATCTATTACAAGAACCCCGATAGCAATGATTAAAGACTCTATTCTGGCTGATTTACCTATGCTT
>JAAUTT010000512.1 GCA_012031335.1 Bacteroidales bacterium
CTGCTAGAAAAAGAAGTTCGATCAGTCCGTGGTGACGCCCCCCTTCCTTTTTTCCGTTGGAACGCGCTTTGAGGCGGTGGCTGTTTATAAAAATGTCGACGACATCAAGAATCTCCTTCTGACGATTGCGAGGCAGTTCGCATAGAGCCTCAAAGGTTTTTCGGGCTCGTCCTACCGGACCCTTGCCACGACGCGGACGATCCTCGTCCAAAGAAAATAGATCCCCGGTATCAACACCTAAGACAGCGGCAAGCTTGCGAACTTGCTCGGCTGAGAGCGATACACTGCGTCGTTCCCAGAGCGCGTAAGAAGGCTGAGAGATGCCCAATGCGGCGGCGATCTCTTGTTGCGTGAGTTTGGCGCTCTCGCGAAGGATCTGGAGACGTTTTCCAAATGCGCACTGCGCGGAACGAGCTGGGCGGCCTGGTTTCATGCCGCAATCGTGAACGGAATCTATAAATTTTATGGAATTCAGTTGACCGTTATAGATAAACTCTATGTAGTTTGGTCAATGAAAAAATCTGTTTTGTAAATTTCTACTTTTCATGTGTTTGTTTCCGGCTTTTAAAGCCTCTTCACAGGAAATAACATGGAGCAATGCTCCGCAAAAGGGTTATGTTTACCAGATCACCAATAAGGAAGCCAAGAAAATTCTTATTAAATCCACACCCGACAGCGTTTTTAAAAAATTTCTTCATTCAAGAATCGATAGTTTCGATGTAGAAAAGGGTTGGACAAACCGACCGTCCCAAGGTCATTTTATCTTAGCCCGGGCGATCGGAAATAAGCTTCAGTGTGAATATACCTGTGTTTTTCCTTATCAGGTTTTCCTTATGAAAGAGTACGATGCGCTTTCTGTTCAGGTGTTGGATTTAAAGGGTAATATCCGCGATGATGCCAAAGTGAAGCTTGGATTTCAACGGCTGAGCATTGATAGCGAAAGCAAAACATACCGCATTCAAAATGATTGGTTTTATGGTGACAAACAAATTGTTACAGTTGAATTGGATGGATTCCTTTCTGCTTTTGATGTTACTAAAAATGAGGTTCCCTGGTGGAGCGGTAATTACAACAATGATCAGGGACCATCCTTTTACAGTTATATGATTACCGACAAGAATAAGTATAAGCCAAATGAAAATGTACGGTTTAAATCGTATGCGCTGACCGGCTCCAGGACTCCGCTCCGCAAGGAACTGGAACTATTCCTGACAGGAAACCGGAAACAAATAAAGTTGTGTAATGTTAGTCCACACCGGCCTGGCAGCTTTACAGGAGAATTCAAATTACACGATTCGCTGAACCTTGTTCTGGATAAAGTGTACCAATTGCAACTTCGCGAAAAAGGAGGAAGAATTGTATCGAACTGCTCATTCAGGTACGAAGATTACGAACTTTCGGGCAATAAACTGGATATCAAATTATCAAAAACCCGGCAATTTTCCCCGAAAACAACGAAATAACCATTACAGCCACCGACATTAACGGCTTAATTCTGAAAGATGCCAAAGCAACCGTTTTGGTAAGAACCCGCTCAATTGGCGAAACATTCGAACCAGTTATTATGCTGCCCGATACGCTTATGTTCACCTCTATCGATATGGATCCGGAAAAGCCTTCAAACATACCCATACCTTCCAGCCTGTTTCAAAAAGCAAATACATCATACGAAATTCTGGTTTCGGTGCTGAACAGTCAGAACCAGCGTATGGAGCGTATTGCCAACGCCGAATTTATTTATTCCCGGTACGAACTCACGCACCATTTCTCACATGACAGTATTTGCTTCAATATTCTCTATAACGATGTTCCCTTGGAGAATATTCCAGCGGTAATCCACCGGGATGGCGAACTCAATGGAAAAAAATTTCCCTGCCATATCGGGAAAAGATAAATCCATCCGTTGGAACAATTTATATTGAATGCGAATATCTATCTAAACAGGTATTGATGAATCACCTGAATCCCCGGTTTGAACTTAACGGCGGAATAATAAAGGACAGCTTCAACATTGAGTTGCACAACCCACAAAACCTTGAAATATCCTGGTATATCTATCAGGGTAGCAATTTGCTGAAAAAGGGTTTTGGGAAAGAATTAAATTACAAATCGCAGATAACCGACCGTACTCAGACTTATTATGTGGAACTGCTTTATTCGTTTGGAAGACAGGACCATTTAATAAAGAAACAGTTTGAGTTCCGGGAAGAATATCTGGATGTTGCACTTGATATTCCCGAAATAATATATCCAGGTCAAACAGTGGAAGCTGCCATTCTTGTCAGAAACCAGCTTGGGCAACCTATGCGCGGAGTCGACCTTACAGCTTTTGCGGCAACTGCCAAGCTCGATTATTATGTGCCCGACTTACCCTACTATGGCTCGCGTTCTGCTCCCCGATCCCAAAAAGCTACCTACAATAAAAGAGATCTGAATAGCAGAATCGCTAAAATCGATCTGGATTATCCCCAATGGGAAAAAAGTTCTGCGCCTCGATACCATGAAGTATTACCAATTTACCTACCCTGGTTCGCAGCTGTTTAAGCATACTGTTGATATTACCGACAGCACTCAGTTTGCTGTTTATGTGATGCACAAAGGAATGGCAAAGCAAATATTTGTGATTGAAGTGAATCGGCAGCCAGTTTATTACTCCTGGGTGAATCAGCCCAAAGCATATTCCTTTTATGTTTCACCGGTTGGTAAAAAAGAAATCAGCATCAGACTTCACGACAGGGTACTTGTTCTTGATTCCATTGCCTTCGAAGAATGCAGGAAAACAATCCTGAGCCTGGATCTGGACCAACTTCCCCAAGGTACTAAAGTGATTAAACTTGAAAAGAAATTTACTCAAACCGAAATTAACCGGCATATAAACTATGTCTCAAGTTTCAAAAGCATCAATACCGATGCTTATCTGGAATCGAAAAATGAGTTTATTCCGCTCACCAATAATTACCGGGAAATTCTGGCAGGACCAGTTATTCCGGGTCGAAAGACTCTCAATCACAAGTATGGATTCTATACTATTTCTTATAATCACACCGGAGGCTATACCTATGCATTCGAAGATAATGTTGTTTACAAATTAAATGCTTATCACCTTTTACCTATCTATTTGTCCGATGCTACCTATGATCCCATGACTACCATCAACCAGAAAGTGGTGAATAAGCTTTTATTTTTACAGGAGCCATCACAAAATTACATAAAATGGAAACCCTCTTCAGTGGACATCATTAACCCGGTCTCAAGGTTAAAAATTCTGCTTCCGGCAGAAATGGACCAATCGGGTGTAAATGCTGTCCTGTTTCAGAGCTGCAAAACCAAGGACATATTAAATTCTTACGAAGACATCTACAGGGGAAATCAAAGTAAATTCTACAGTTTGCCATCAGGGCTGAATAATGTAATTGTGATTTACAACAGTGGCAAATACCTTAAAATGGACAGTATCTTTTTCAGGAATAATATCATTTCAGTTATTAACTTAAATAAAGCTTCCTTTTTACCTGCCGATACGTTTTCCAGGGAATGGTTGCTAAGGCATCCAGTAGCTGTTAACTTTTCAGGCAGAACGGAAGTATTAACCCAGGTTAAAACACATTCATACGAGTGGTCTTCGAACGGAAATGTGCGTGGAGTGATTACCGATGAAACTGGCGAGCCGCTTCCGGGCGCCACCATTGTTGTAAAAGGAACCAACATTGGTACGGTTTCGGATATCGACGGCAACTTTTCAATCAGAATTGATGAGCCGAATGCTAAACTTGTTTTCTGCTATTTAGGTTATATTACCGAAGAGGTGAATGTAACTTCCGGGTCAGCAGTATCAGTAACTTTGACACCAGACATAATGCAACTTTCGGAAGTAGTGGTGGTTGGGTATGGAACTCACCGTAAAAGTGATTTAACTGGTTCCGTTGCCGGTATCAATGCCGAACGACTAAGCGCTCCCGAAGAGAAATCCGAAGAAACTGAGAGTGCTCCTGAAGGTTATGAAAATCACGATGCTGAACAAAAGCTTTATCAGGAGCTGTTGAACCTGAAAAGTATCCGGTCAAATTTCTCGGATGTCGGTTTCTGGGAACCAAAATTATTCACAAATAATCGTGGAGAATCGAAATTCAAAATAACCTTCCCGGATGACATTACCCGTTGGAATGCTGTTGTTTATGCAATGAACCGGCATTTGCAAACAGGCACCGGACGAAAAAGCATAAAATCGTACAAGCCTTTGATGGCTGAACTTCATGTTCCACAATTTCTTACCTGCGGCGATTCGGCTTTCTTTCTCGGGAAAGTTCTCAATTATACAAACGACAGCCTAATTGCAGGCAGTGTTCAATGGAAAGGTGCTGAAACCGATTTTGAAAAGAATATCAGATTTAATAGTTTTCATACCGATAAATTGCCGGTTCATGTCACCACCACCGACTCACTCACTACACAATACGTTTTTACCCGAGACGATGGTTACACCGATGGTGAAAGACGCACCCTACCGGTTAACAAACAAGGAGTTGAAAGAGCGGACCGGAAGCCTCTCGTTCCTGAAAAACGGAGATGACAAATTTTGTGAAAGCCCCTGATAACGGCA
>JAAUTT010000513.1 GCA_012031335.1 Bacteroidales bacterium
AATCCGGGAAACCATTTTTTCGTAAATTACAGAATCGCCAGTAACTCCCGAAACAGAAAACGGACTGGCGAGGCTTCCGGCATTTTTTAACAAGTAGCCGATTTTTACGAAAAACCTTTTAATTTTTGTAGTCCAACTTTTTTGTGGTTGGTAATAACTCATCAAAAAACCAGGAAACATCTTTGGTTGTATTCTCAATAAAAAGCCCCTTTCAAATCTTCGGGTTGCGGATGTTTGAATTTCCAGATTTCGTAAAACGATTTCATGATGCGGTCGAATTCCTCCTGCCCCAGATAGCTTTTCAGATAATGAAAACTCAAGCCGGCTTTCATGTATACCATCATGCCATAATTGGCAAAGGAATAATCGGTTGATGTAAGGTTAACAGGTTGGTCAGTTCTGTATGTGGCAGCTCCCAAATGCATGATATCATAATAACTTCTGCCCGTTAATCTGTTAAAATTCAAAAAAACGTGAAATACCAGCAGGAACACCCATCACATCGCCGAGTGAATACTTCGAATATTTATGCTCCATATACCTCATTTTCGTAATAGGTATTAAGCCCCTCGTCGAGATAGGGAAAATCGCGTTCGTTGAATGCCAATATGCCATAAAGCCAGTTGTGGCCCACTTCATGGGTAATTACCTGATCAAGGCCAATAGCCGATCCTCCTGAGCTTACAATGGTAATACCGGGATATTCCATTCCTCCGCCCGCACCCAACGGTCCTTCAAGCGCTGTGCAATTTTTATAGGGATAATCGCCAAGCCATCTGGAATATGAATAAACAGCATCGTGAAGATATTCCGGTGCCTTCTTCCATAGTTTTCCTTTCGACCAGGGGAAAAAAGCCCAGGTGATTACGGTATCGCCGCTGGCGGGTAAAACAACATTTCCTTTCAGCACACGGAAGTATTTATCGGCAAACCAGGCAAAATCATGTACATTTTTTTCTTTATACCTGATAGTTTTAAAGGTACTGTCGGATTCCTGCTTAGTAACTTTTGACGTAAAACTATCGACTTTGGCATCTCTTTCGGCCAGCTGATTGAGCCAATCAATTTCCGACGGGGTTTGAAGTTCGCCGGTAGCGGCTACGACATAGTTTTGGGGTATTGTAATGGATACATCGAAACTGCCAAACTCCGAGTAAAACTCTCCCTGATCCAGGTAAGGAATAGGATGCCATCCTTTCATATCGTAAACAGCCGGCTTTGGGTACCATTGTGTTACCTGGTACGATTGTCCGATATGCCCCATCCTCGATATTCCTCCCATAGGAAACTTTACCCTGAAGGGCGTGGTTATGGTAATTTTTTCGCCACTCCGAAGCGGTTTATTCAGGATTAATTTGAGGATATCATTATGTTGAGGATGTGCTTCGGTGTTTACCATAATGCCATCGACCTGAAAGATACAGAATCCATAAACCCTCTGTTATTAGGGTTATCGAATAACTTTTGTTTAGGATTTTCAGCCAGTTTCTGTTTTGCCAGGGCTGTATTATTATTTTCATATGCATTGGGCCATAGATGAAAATAGATAAACTCAAGGTTGTTGGGCGATTGATTGTAATATTCAATACTAACTTCACCATGCAACTCATGCCTCTTATCATCGAGTTTAACGCTGATACGGTAATCAACTTGCTGTTGCCAGTATGTTTGAGCATTCAGGAAATTATTAATACCTGAAAATAGAAGAATTGCAATTATTGCAAAGCGAATTCGATAAAAGGTTGTTGGCATTATTATCTTTTTAAAAATTACTAACTCATTAATTTGCAAACCATAGGTCCGATCGCAGAAAATCCGACCTCATAAGCAAAGGTGGCTATAAAAAAGCCAACCGATAACCATACCGTTTGCTGATTAAATTAAAAATCAAAAATAGCTGATGTTGAATACATGTGCAAATTGCGCGCTGTTTAATAATAATTACTGCGATCAACTGATATATAAATTTTGGGTATTTCCAGCGACACCATCCGAAATAAGGCAAAGCCTGTATCAGTTGCCTCGATTGTCGCAGCAGTATATACAGGCCTTTCAATTTCAAAGTCGGCTCAGTGGCCGGGAATCATATATTGCTTTTCTGTGATAAAATGCCTATCAGCAGCTCATTTCTCCTTCATTTTTTTTAGCTGCCATCAGGTTATAAGCTCCTTTTACCACAATTTTTTCTTTTGGCGCATCAAATCCTTCCGGAAAAACTATTTCGGTAAACCCATTTTCTGTAATACCTGTTTTTACTTCTATCATTTTATATTCGGTAAAGGGTTTATTATTTTCCATTTTATCGCGTTCAAAAATAAAGACATAATCCTTTTCGTCGAACCTGATAATTGCCTGGGAAGGCAGTGCCTGAACATTAACAGAACCTGTTTCGATGGAGGCATTTACAAACATTCCCGGTAAGATAAGAGCATCATTTTGCTTAAACGAAGCATAGGCCTTAATACTTTTGTCGTTTGCCACAGCTTTGCCTACCTGAATAATTTCAGCCTGTCTCTTTCCGGAGCTTTCATTAGGAAGCGAAAACATGATCTTTTGTCCGGGTTTTATCTTCCTGAGGTCCTTTTCGAAGAGAGTGAGCTCTATCAACAGGGAGTTGGTATTTATGATTTCGAAAAGCGCATCGGATTGTGTTACATACTTACCTACATTCAGATTAACATTTCGGATATAGCCATTTACAGGGGCTACCAGCGAAATAGAGCCCGAAATATTATCTTCATTGAGTTGTGAGGGATTTACGCCTATCATTTTCAATTTCTGAAAGGCCGCATTCATCTGCGATTTTAATCCCTTGTAGTTGGCAGTTATCTCCTGAAGGTTTTTGGTAGAATATACTTCGTCGGAATGCAGTTGGGTGTGCCTTTTAAATTCCGCTTCGGCATATTCGTATTTGCTTCGGGTTTCGAGATATTCTTCTTCCAGTTCTATTAAATCGGGATTCTCAATGACAGCTAATACCTGCCCTTTCTTTACACTACTGCCTTCCATAATTTCCGTACTCTTAACAAAGCCACCCATGGGTGCGCTCATGGTAATCATATTTTGAGGGGTAACAGCAACAATGCCGTTTAACCGAAGGGCATCGCTTATATTTCGTTGCTCCGGACTACCAAATTCGATACCCGCAACTTTCACCTGTTCGTGTGTAAGTTCCACAATGTCTTCGGGATGGGCTTCATGCTCGTGTGCATCATGTTCGTGTGCATCATGACTTTCCTCTGTGCTGCACGAAAGCAGCAGGTATGCAGTTATTATGAATAATATATTTTTCATGCTATTAGTTTTTTCCTGTTAAATATTCAGTTGAAATTATGGTTTGATTATATCGGTTCAATGTTTCGAGGTAATTATTTTTATAACAATAGCCCTTGAAAGATTCTGAATATAATCCATGTAATCCAGCGCTCCAGCCTGGAAGCTTCTTACCGACTGCTGAATAATCATCTCCGCCTGAGGCAGGGCAAGGCTTTCGTAATAACTGAGGCTCTTTTTATACATTTCGTATTCGCCAAGAAGTTTGCTTAAGTCAGCTTTTATCTCCTGCTCTTTCCGTGAAGCCTCTGTTTGTGCTATTTGATGCCTGATTTTCGCTGCCTTTATTTTAGAAGTATGGGGATAAAACCAAAGGGGAATTGTAATTCCGGCTTCAACACCCGTGAACCTGTCGGATGCCGAAAAATACAGAGACTGTCCGTTTACTTCCTGTGTTCCGATGATCGATTGACTGAAATAACCTATACTCAGATCGGGCATCATTTTCGACTTCTCAACCTTTGTCTCCAGCTGCATTATTTCAATCTGCTGCTTTGACGATAAAAGCACCGGGTTTTGGGACAATGAAATGCTATCAGAAAGAGACAGTTCCAGTTTGAGAAGAACGGTATCGGCAATTGTAAAATCTTCGTGGTAATTCATCAATGTTTCAGATTCATTTCTCAGTATTGATATCTGTAAGCACCTGCATTATTTGATTTTTCACTTCCATGCTTTGCATTTCAGCATTAAGGTATTCAAGTTTGTTTGTTTCGCCCGATTCGACACGGCGTTTCGCAGCTCTTTGAAATCCCGAAAACAGACTATCCTGGTAGTATAGCAGCTTTAAACGGGAATGGTAATATGCCAGTTGCCACCATACGCTTTTCACTTTGTTAAAATTCTCATTGATGGTAATGGTGAGAGCTGTTTGGCTTAACCCCATGCCAGCTTTTGCAAGCCGGTTCTGATTCAGATATACCGTTGGGAAAGCAATTGTTTGAGATATTGAAACACTGTTATCGACATTGTAGGAATTAAAACGCCCGTATTCGAAACCGATATCGGTTTTGCCAATGTCCCAGGCTGTTCCTCTGAGTGCCTTCTGCAATTGAACCTGTTCGGAAGCCGACTGAATATTCAGATTACTGTCGGCTGCAATTTTCAGGGCTTGTTCCAGGGATATCACTTTCTGTGAACTGGCAGTTTCGGGTATAAACCACATAGCGCCAACGATGAGGAACACCAAAGCTATTTTTTTCATCTTAAGTATATTAAAGAAACTTGTTTTACCAGAAAAAAGCATATACAGCACCGGCAG
>JAAUTT010000514.1 GCA_012031335.1 Bacteroidales bacterium
CCAACATAAGGCCTGAGAGAGCCCTTTGAAAAAGAATAATTTATTATTACAGGTATCTTAAGCGTTTTGGTTTCAATATCTACTTTCAGATCCTGGAAATCGTTCCAATATGTTTTTTCGTTATAGTAAAGATATTCTTGAATTTTACCATTACTACTGATATTATATCTGGAAAACTTCTGCATCGATAATTCAGTTACAATACTAAGCTTTTCAACCCAATGAAATAGGTTTTCAAATTCAAAACGTAACCCGTATGAATTGCTGAAGCTGTAGTCGGAGGAGATCATGCCACCAAATTTAATCCGGTTTAAAGAAACTCCAAGGACAGGCCCCCAGGAAACATGCACAGGATTAAAGTTCTTTTCATACACTATACATGCTTCATTTGGGCAAACTTTATGATGATATTCTTCTGAAATTTTAATAAGTGACTTTGCTGAAAAATTTAAGGAGGAGATTTTATTTGTCATATCTCCATCGTTCATTAAATGATTAAGAATGCCCAAATATTCTTTCTTTTTCCTAAGGTATTCACCATAATCCTGTTTAACAATTTCTTCCGTATTTAACAGCTCATAAAACATGGTGTCTTTCTCAACAAAATATCTGTCAGTTTCGTCACCCAAATGATACATTTTAATTTTCCCATTGATAAGAAACTCAAGAAAAACCTGAGATTCCCCATTTTTGTCTACTATTTTTCGGGATAAGAAAAATTTCCCATCATTATACCTGTAGCCAATAATATCCTGTGGCTTGTAAATTTGAATTTCACCCGATAAATCCTTTCGGAAATGGCATTCAAAAGAATTACTTTTATTACCGGTGTTTTCGATAAAGCCAAACAAGGTATCCTGGTTGGTTTTTAGAACATACCCGCTTAACCATTCATTTTGAGCAATACTATAAGCATAAAGGGAAAAAAGTAAAATCGCTGAAAGTAAAAAACATTTCATTTTTGATTGGTTTCGTTTATCCATGGCGGTGAAAATATTAAAAATATTTTAAACCCACAGACATCCGGCAGATTATTCTGTTGTACAAGAATAAAGTAATATCCATAAAAAAGGTTTAGGAGTAAGGTATTCTTATTAAACCTTACTCCTAAACCCTTGAACTTGTAAACCCAAAACGCTAATTCACAAGTTTCATTTCCTTAATTAAATGACCTGCACCTGCAAATTTGTCGATTACAAATAAAACATATCGTATATCGACACATATACATTTCTGAAGTTCCGGTTCATAAACCACATCTCCACTCATGGCTTCCCAGTTACCATCGAATGCCAGGCCTATGAGCTCTCCGTTACCATTCAATACCGGACTACCTGAATTACCGCCTGTTATATCATTATTGGTAGTAAAACAAACCCGCAATTTCCCATCGTTGGCATACGAGCCAAAATCTCCGGTTTTAATAAGAGCTTTGAGTTTTGCCGGTACATTAAATTCGAAATTTGTCGAATCCTCTTTTTCTATAATACCATCAGTTGTGGTAAAATAGTCGTAGAAAACCGCATCACGGGCTTTGTAATCGCCAACCTTACCATAAGTCAAACGCATAGTAAAGTTAGCATCCGGATAAAATTTCTTAACAGGATTCATTTCAATGATACCAGCAATATACTTACGCATCGCCTGGCTGATTTTATTGTCGAATTGTTCTGATGCTGAATTCAAAGCAAAATAAACAGATATAACATCCATGGTTTAGCTTTAAAGCCCGGGTTCTTTGAGCAGAGCTGAAGCAGTTGGTTTTGTTTAGAAAAGCTTCAGTCCTTGCGCGGTCTACCATAAAAGATTTTTTATATAAAACATCCACATATTTTGCAAAGTCACCTTTGTATTTTGTTTTGGCTGCTTTCAGAAAATCGGGATGAAAGTCGGCTGGCACATTCTCGTCATAGAGCTTAAAAATAGCTGCTGAAACTTTTTTATCCGTAGCAAGATTGAAATCCTTATAAAACGCATCCTGCGACTTTCTGATCTGATCAACCATCTTTTTATCTCAGCAGTACTATCGGGAGTATAAACCAATGTATTATAAAGCCTATAATATTTTACACCCTGAAGGAAGAATTCGGACGATTGCAGAAAAGACTCGGTGAGATATTGAAATGCATGTGTATAAGGCTTTCTGGCAGCAATTGCCTGTTCCATGGATGCAAGTAAATTTCCGTATTCCTTTTTCCGGTCAGTATCGGCATTGGCCCAAGTCTGAAATTCCTTTTCCTGTTGTTGTTTCCGTTCCACTACATTAAGGCGGCTTAGGCCCTGATTCTGACCAATTGAATATTTCCAATAATTGCTTGATTCACTGTACTTTGATGAATACTGTATCCGAACCTTAGGGTCGGCTAACATATCTTTCATAAGAATTTCCTGACGTACACCACGTATCTTAACTCGGTTTGGATTGGTGATGGTCATCATTTCCTGAACCTCGAAAGAAGTGATATACCTCTCGGTTCCACCGGGGTAACCCATAACCATGGTAAAATCTCCTTTTTCAACACCTTTAGTTGAAACAGGCAGATAATGACGTGGTTTCATAGGAATATTGTCTTTGGAGTAGGGAGCCGGTTTGCCATCGACGCCACTATAAACACGGAAAACGCTGAAATCGCCTGTATGACGGGGCCACATCCAGTTATCCGTATCGTATCCGAATTTACCTATTGAGTTAGGAGGAGTTCCAACCAGGCGAACATCTTCATAAACTTCGTAAACAAGAAGATAAAAATTATTACCACCGAAAAAATCATCGACTGAAGCCTTGTAATGAGTTCCGGCAGAGGCTTCTACTCTGAATTTTTTCTTTCACTTCTTCAATTGCTTTCTGCCTGTCTTCTTCTGACATGCCTTCTTTCAAAACTGCCATTACCTGAGATGTAACATCTTCGATTCGAATCAGAAATGTAGCTTTCAAATCGGGAGTATATAGTTCTTCTGATTTATTCATTGCCCAGAAACCATCCGACAGATAATCGTGCTCAACGGTACTGTGATATTGAATGGCATCGTAACCGCAGTGATGGTTGGTAAGAATAAGTCCTTGTTCTGAAACAATTTCGCCTGTACAACCTCCACCGAAAATTATTATGGCGTCTTTTAAACTTGCGTTGTTTATACTGTAAATGTCTTCGGCCGACAATTTACAACCCATTTCATTCATTTTTTGAATATTCATCTGCTGCAAAAGGGTAAGTAACCACATCCCTTCATCAGCCTTTGCTGAATATGTCATCATCATCAATCCCGACATTAACAGGACAAAGAACTTCTTCATAGTATTAAGTTTATAAATTATAACTGTTTACAATATTAAATAATTATTATGCCTGTGCAATTTTAATCGATGAAACATGCCAAACAACAGGTGAAATGATTATGAAAGACAAATTTTAAACAAGTATTGCCTTGAGAGTTCATTCACAAAAATCGAGACTTAATTGTTCAAATCTGGAACAAAACGATTTTCGGTGATAGGGTGTAAGTCCATATTTCTGAACAGCAAACCTGTGATCAGCTGTAGCATAACCCTTGTTATTGCACCATAAATAAATGGGATGCTCATTATGTAAATCCTGCATGTAAGCGTCGCGATAAGTTTTGGCAAGTATTGATGCCGCTGCAATAGAGAGAAACTTGCCATCGCCTTTAATATGACATTGATGGGGAATGTTTTTATAGGGAATAAAATAGTTACCATCGATAATTATAAACTGAGGGGTTTGGGAAAGTGAGTCCAATGCTATATGCATGGCCTTTACGGAAGCTTTGACTATATTAATCCTGTCAATTTCATTATTGTTTACAAAAGCAACCGAATAAGCCAAAGCGTCTCTTTCAATATCAATCCTTAATTTGTTCCTGATCTTCGCCGGGATTTGTTTGGAATCATTTAGTCCGGGGTGATAGTAGTTTTTTTGGGAATATAACTGCCGCTGCCACAACAGGACCAGCGAGGCATCCTCTTCCTGCTTCGTCACAACCAGCTTCTATAAATTCGGGGTGAAAAAAACTCAAAAGCGACATACAAATAAAGTTTGAATCAAAGATAAAAATTTAGGTTGGGAATTAACCTAAGTTTAATAAGGCAGAAACTTTAGGATAATTACAGATCAACACATTCAGATTGCCATCCGGCAAGCATAAACAACAACTCTGCATACAAATTTTCCGGAATAAAATTTTAAAAGCTTCTTTTGGTGTATCAAGCATATCCGAGTTCTAATTTCTAAATTTACCACCATGAAAAAGAAACCAATACATGTTATCATTATTGCTGCACTTTTCAGTATTTTCTTTTCAATTATATTCAAGTGGGCACATACAGGAAATCCTTTCCGGGGAGAGACAATTATGTATGCCACTATAATTTTCATTAACATCATTATTACCGGCAGTATTGCTTTTAGGATATTCAGGAAATATTCCAACCGCCCCACTTACGAACTCCAGAAAAATGTAATCAGGAATTTTATTTTGTTTGTACTTATAGCTTTTGCCATATCACTTTTTATTGTAAGTCTTGGTATATTCTGTTTTTATCTGATAAAGGGTTATAGCTTTCACAGGTTTCT
>JAAUTT010000515.1 GCA_012031335.1 Bacteroidales bacterium
TAAAAAAACCGACAGCACAGGACCAATTGTTTTGATTAAAGCTGCAGAAGGTGTGTCGTATGGTAATTTGGTGGATATTGTTGATGAAATGGCTATAGCTAGTATTGCAAGGTATGCAGTGGTTGATATAAATATAGTTGAAAAGAAAATGCTTAAAGATGCCCTAAGCGGAGTTAATGTGGAAAACCAAAACTAAACTGCCTTTAATGTAATTTGTCCTTTATTCTCTACCAACCATAATTTCCCGAAAGCCTTTCTGAAATATGAAAGGCTTTTTTTACAGCATTTCTAAATAAAAATCAGGATTAATTAATTAAATATCATGCATTTGGCATAGGTTTTGAAATATTGTAAAAGAGCTCACCTTTATCAATGTATTACTCCCTAAGAATAGTTTATCAAATATAACTGATATACAATTCGTGAATCGATAGTTTTTCTATCTACTGTTTTACTATTTACCAGGCCAATATTTGCCGGCACAGGCTTGTTATGCTCAGTAATAAACAGGTAATGTTGTACTTTGAAACCGGACCCACGGTTTACCTGATTATAGAAGACCACCACTATGAAGTTTTAGTAGTAATAACATTAAAAATCATTAACCATGTCTCCTTACGAAAATGTAGTAATCGGGAACAGTTTCGAAGAAATTGTCTTCTCGAACCGGAACAAAGAATATGGAGCTTATGTGCTTCGTAAAAGTCAGAAAAGGTACATAATCATTGCCTTCCTTATCTCATTCGGATTTGTAAGTTCAGCAGTTGTTACCACTTACATTTATAACAGTAAGAAAGGTAGTAAACTTAATTTAAATGGTCTTAATCCCACTGTAGCTGTTATGGATTCAACCTTAAAATTTGATCCTCCAAAACCTCCTGACATAAAAATAGAACAGGCTGTAAACAGATTTGTGGTGCCTAAGGTTATGGATACAGTTATCAATTCAGATTTAAACGACATTGTAACAATGGAGGATTTAATTGCAACCAATATCCAGACTGAAGCTCCTGTCGACATTGTCGCCATTGTTGAAGAGGACCCAATTATTCCTGTTGAAGAACGACCGTTTGTAACAGTCGAAATCTCTGCTCAATTTGAAGGAGGAAACCTGAATGAGTTCAACAAATGGGTAGTACGAAATATCCAGTATCCTCAATTAGCACAGGAAAATGGAATAACAGGTAAAGTAATTGTTCAATTTGTGGTGAATGCCAAAGGGAAGGTTGAGAATGTGACAGTATTGCGAGGTGCTGATCCTTCCCTGGACCAGGAAGCCGTAAGAGTTATTAGCTCTTCCCCAAAATGGAGTCCTCCATTCCAGGGAGGAAAAGCTGTTAAACAATTATTTTCCTTACCCGTAAATTTCAAACTTGAATAATAAAATTAAGACACCCGGGTAAAATCCGGGTGTCCAAAATCGAACAGCCTTGTTCGTACTTATTACAATAACTTTAAATTAGGATTATAAAATAAAAACTTATAATATACTGTTTTCTAATGGTTATAAATTTTGGCACGTGAGTTGAATACTAACGTACATAACAGAAAATATAAACCAAAATGAAAACAAGAAATTTTAAACCCATCGTATTAGTTATTCTGAGCTTTATTAGCTTTACTATAACTGCACAAAACACTAGGAAAATAAAACTGGCAAATTATTCGGTAAACAATAGCGCCTTAAAAAACAAAATTGACGTGACTGTATCGGGGATAAATGATGAACTTACTTTACAGGTTGACAAGTTAGGGGAATCATTTAAATTCAAGCCCAAAGAAGATGATAAATTAAATCCTGCATCAACAAAAATTGAATTCAATGAAGACTTTTCAGCGGATTTGGAAAGATTTGCCAGATATTATCCTGAAAATGACATTGATCCGATATTAGCAAAAAATGTAACAGAATCGGAGTTTGAAGAAATAACTCATCAATTACTTATTCACACAATTTACTCTCCAAAGGAGTCTATATACTCGCCTGAAAATGAATTCCTTGAGAATCTAATGCAGGAACTTTCAGAATATGCCCGGTTTAAACCTTCCAGCATTTGATTATAACAAATAAAAAGAGGCCCAACAGGCCTCTTTTTATTTGTAGCTCCAATAATATTCGTTCTCCTGCTTTTTTTGAAACCAATATGCAGGTGTTAATATCTTTCCTTCAGGCGTTTTAAGCGAGCGGTTATAAATAGAATGGGTAGGATTGAAAATTAATTGGGTTACGCCAATTGTAAGACCGGCATTTTCAACTTTCACCACTTTCACATCCATTTGATTAACTTCAAGGATTTTTCTCAAAAATTGAGCTCTTTCTTCTGTTACATTTTTTTCAACTACAGAACAGCGAACACCATCAATTTCTTCAATGATATGATTGGAATTTATTGCCATAGCGTTTAATGTTATTTAATAATACTCAATATATCAATATATTGAAATAAGGGGGATATGAAACCAATAATAATTATACCTACCATGCATAATGTAAGAGCTAGTTTTACCGGCATTGTTCTTTCGACCAGTGGTAAAACTTCAGGAGCCTCATCAATAAACATGGATTTTACAATGCGTAAATAATTATATAAAGATATTACCAGGTTAATGGCTGCAAAGGCAAGCAAAACATACATCCCATTACCCATACCTGATGTAAGAAGGAATAGTTTACCAAAAAAACCTGCTGTAGGTGGAATGCCGGCAAGCGAAAAAAGACTTATGGCAAAAATCAAAGCATAATAAGGATTTGATTTATATAATCCTTTATAATCATTAATCGTTTCTTTTCCAGTACCATCATAAATTGCACCTATTACACCGAATGAGGCAATATTGCTTAACAGGTAGATTAAAACAAAATAGGTAGCTGAAGTCATCCCAATTTGTGAAGCTCCTGCAATACCTACCAAAACAAAACCAACCTGCGATATGGAGGAGAATGCCAAAAATCTTTTAAGATTCTGCTGACGCATGGCAAAAAGGTTTCCAATTGTCATGCTAAGAATAGAAAGGATGGTAATAGCATACAACCATGCATCGGTAAAACTGGAGAAAATTGTATATAGCACACTGATAAAAACGAAAATAATGGAGCCTTTTGAAATTACCGAAAGATAATTTGTTACTGCAATTGGCGACCCTTCATAAACATCGGCAGTCCATAAGTGAAAAGGTACAATAGACATTTTAAACGCAAAGCCACCCAGGATGAAGGCAAAAGCCAAAATGGTAAGTTAGTTCATCTGTAAGTTTGCTATAACATTTTCAAAGCTCAGATTTCCAACAGCTCCATACAATAAAGAAATACCAAAAAGCAGAATACCGCTCGAAAAAGCAGAAGAAAGAATAAGCTTTAATCCAGCTTCGGATGAATTCTTCATATTCTTATTAAAATTCGCCAAAGCTGCCAATGGTATTGTCGACATCTCCAACCCGAGATAAAAGAACCAGAATATGCCCACTTGATAACATGGTATAAATTCCAAGCATACTACTTAGCATTAGTATGTAAAATTCAATCCGGTTTCTACTATTGAATAGATAATTGTATGAAGTAAGAGATATGAGCAATAATCCGAGATTTAATATATTCTTTTGCAGTACCAGTAAACCTGTTGATCGGAAAAAGCCCATGAATAAATTTCCTTCGGCCATCGGAATAAAGCCTACCAGAAAATTTATAAGTAACATAATGTTAACACCCATTAAAAAGGGCCTGATCTTATTATCGGCATCATTAAGTTTTAACACCAGTAAAATGAATATGATCAATGTGATCAATACTTCAAATCTCAATATCATATAAGAGTCTATACTCATAATATTAGCATTATCAAAAGTTAGTTAGCGGTAGCCAACGAAAGAAATTTATTAAAAATCGAAATTGTATCCTGTTGAATAAGATTAATAATCCAAAATGGGAAAATACCAATAAATATAATACCGGCAATCAGCAATACCGAAGCAGCCTTTTCACTCCAACTGGCATCTTTCAGTTTTTCAAATTCTTTATTGGCAACAACTCCCCAGATAGCAATACCAACTGCTCTGAGGATATACACAGCGGTAACAACAATGGAAGCACAAGCCAATATGGTTGCCACCCGGTAAAAAATGCCTGTTCTTTCCCAGGATCCGACAAAAATCGTCATTTCTGAAACAAAACCGCTGAATCCAGGTAATCCCAGAGAGGTAAGACCAGCAATAATAAAGGCTGTACCGATAAATGGTGTTTGTTTTAGTATACCACCTAATTCACCAGCCTGACGTGTATGAGTTCTATCGTAGATCATCCCAATTGCAGCAAAGAAGAGAGCTGTCATAATTCCATGAGATACCATCTGCATCACAGCCCCCATAAAAGCAGTTTTTGTTAACATGGCTATTCCAAGAATAACAAACCCGCAATGACTCACTGAAGAATATGCGTTCATATATTTCAGGTCCTTCTGCATCATGGTAGCGAATGCCCCATAAATGATAGCAATGGAGGCTAGTATTATAAAAATCCAGGACCATTCCTGCGCAGCGTCGGGCATAAGATAGGTGGCAACTCTCAAGGCTCCGT
>JAAUTT010000516.1 GCA_012031335.1 Bacteroidales bacterium
GGGTATGTTCATCCTGTATTTGGGAAAGATGTGAATCTGGAGAAGTGGGCAGAATTTTTTATACATGAAGCTCATCACTTATATACCATATTTTGGTTAAGAGGAAAAGTATAATTTTTTTTTAACAACCAAAATTTTTGAATCATTTTCCGGAATATCCGGTTTACGGGGCTTTGCGAAGGCGTTCATCACTGAAACCCGTAATTATCAACACTTTTTTATGCTGTTCATCACAATTTTTTAGCTAAAGTCTTGCTATCCTTAAGAAATACTATATATTTGTATACATATTCAACAAAACTAATTTTACTAACCCTAAAATTTTTAATTATGAACAAGGCTGAATTAATCGATGCTATTGCTGCAGAAGCCAAACTTACAAAAGCAGATTCCAAAAAAGCGCTTGATGCTTTTATTAAAGCTACCACAGGTGCTCTGAAAAAAGGTGACAGAGTTGCTTTAGTTGGTTTTGGTTCATTTTCAGTTGCCAAAAGAAGCGCCAGAACAGGTCGTAACCCACAAACTGGTAAGCCTATCAACATCAAAGCTAAGAATGTTTGCAAATTCAAAGCTGGCAGCGAATTATCCGATGCAGTTAAATAGTTTTCGGTAGCAGAGGAAATTGAACCACGCTTTTTAGCGTGGTTTTTTTTTGTTGCTTATGAACGTTAGTACTCAGTTATTTTCCTACCTGTCGCAATTCGTTAATGATAAGCGATTAGAGATGATCGGGCAGAAAATCGTTCATCGTACCCGTTATTTTTTCTATTCTCCTCGAAGATGTATACCAGTCAAAAAATATCAGTGCTGTTGTTCGGACAGCCGAATGTCTGGGAATCCAAAATGTTAATATTATCGAAAATAAAAACCGGTTCGAATATAATCCTTATGTTACCCGGGGAGCCGATAAATGGCTCACCATTAACCGGTTTAATTCGCAAACCGAAAATACTTTACCAGCCATTCGGCATTTAAAGAAATCGGGTTACCGGCTGATTGCAACCAGTCCTAATGTCAATGGTAAAGCTCCCGAAGAACTCGATATCGAAAAAGGAAAATTTATTGTTGCTTTCGGCACCGAATGGGAAGGCCTGTCCGATAATATGCTTAATGAAGCCGATGAATTTTAAAAATACCAATGGTGGGATATACCGAAAGTTTAAATCTTTCCGTTTCTGCTGCAATTGTTATGTATACGCTTGCCAGCCGGATCAGAAATTCCGGAATTGACTGGCAACTGCAAGGCGACGATTTGGCCGAAGTAAAACTACAATGGATTAAAAGCAATGGTCAGGAAGTCAGATTTATTAGTTCAGAATTTCTTAAAATCGAATTGCCTGACCCGATATAAAATGTAATTTCACGAAAGCATGCTTTTTTTATAAAATTGTTTTATATTTGACAAACTATATAAACAGATTGATAAACGGTAATAAATGAAAGATCAAGCGATATATAGAAGGAACCATACCCTAACTGGTTATTAATTAAACTTTTATTCACAATGAATTGCATAATTATCGACGACGACAAACTATCATGCAGAGTAATAGAGGAGTTTATAGCCCGCACTGAGAACCTTGTTCTTTTAAATACATTTTCCAATGCTGTTGAAGCGATAAATGCTATAAAAACCTCCGCAGATGAAGTCGACCTTATCTTTCTGGATATAGAAATGCCTGAAATGAGCGGGATAGATTTCCTTGATTCGCTTGATACAACTCCTCAGATTATCATAATCTCATCAAAAGAAAAGTATGCTCTTAATGCTTTCGAATACGACGTTACCGATTATCTTCTAAAACCGGTTTCGTACGGACGTTTCTATAAAGCTGTGGATAAGGCACTGAACCGGTTTAATAAAAATAAAATCGATACCAAAGGCGACGAAATTTTTATCAAACATAATTCCTCGCTTGTTCGGCTAAAATACGAAGATATACTGTGGGTTGAAGCGCTCGAAAACTATGTTATTATCAATACTTTCCACGAACGATATACCATCCACTTCACCATGAAGGCCATTGAGCAAAAATTGCCTACCACCAAATTTACCAGGGTGCATCGCTCATTCATTGTGAATACAAGCAGTATCAACGTAATTGAAGATAACTCCATCCTCATTAAGACTCACGATGGGATGAAATCAATTCCTATCGGGAAATCCTATAAGGATAAACTAATGGGTGATATAAACGTTATTATTAAATAGTTAATTACTATTCCGGTATATGCTAGCCGTTCGAACGAACGGCTATTTTTTGAAAGTAAGTGTAAACCGAAAATCAATTTTGACAAGATGTGCAGGAGTTTATGTTTTATTATCGGACTGTCATTTTTTTTCTCTTTAAAGGCACAAATTGCTCCGGTATCGTTCGAAAATGACGAATTGAGTTTAAAAACCCGTTTCGATTCTATTATGGCTTTTTTCGAAGATTCTCTGAAAACTGACGGGATGACAAAACTAACCTCAGATCTTGCCGGTATCCTCGCCAATGCCGGTAGTTTTGACTATCCTTTCGATTCCCTGAAGTTGATTGGTAAAATCAAATCTCCCGACAATGCTTTCCGCATATTTACCTGGAATATATTCTAAGTAACGAAACTTTTAAAACTTTGGGATAATACAGGTAAAACCCGAAAAAGACAAAAATTGTCAGGTAATCATTCTGCACGATAATACACATATCGACAGTGTCAATAATAGCAAATTAAGTCCTGGTAACTGGTATGGAGCTCTTTATTACAGGATTATTCCAGTCAGAATAAGCGGTATCGACTACTATACCCTACTTGGACTCGACAGCTATTCTCCCTATATTTCAAAAAAGATAATCGATGTGCTTTATTTCGACCAGGGCCGCACCGTGATTGGCGCTCCGATTTATAATATAAAAGGGAAATTGCACAGCCGTATGATTTTTCATATTCTGCAAGAATATCGATGATGCTGAATTATGACGAGATGCTGAAATCGATTGTTTTTGATCATCTTGCCCCAAGCGAATCAAGATATACAGGCCAGTATGAATTCTACGGTCCCGATTTTTCTTTCGATGGCCTAATCTTCAAGGAAAATCAATGGGTATTGGTGGAAGATGTAAAGCCAAACCGACCTGCGAGATCCGGGAAAAAGGACAGACGACCTTCATCCAACAAACTTTAGATACTTCCCGGGTATTCTGACTAAATGTCAGTGTAAACTGCCTTGGCATGTTGTTTGAAAACTGGCTTCGTCAAATTTTAATGTTGAACATTTAAAAAATCAGAACGATGCAAAAAGGTACAATTGGGGTAACTACAGAGAATATTTTCCCGATTATCAAAAAGTTTTTATATTCCGACCACGAGATATTTTTACGGGAACTCATTTCAAATGCCATTGATGCCACTCAAAAACTAAAAGCTATTGCATCTACCGGTGAGTATAAGGGTGAACTGGGCGACCTTACCGTTAAAGTTTCGCTCGATTCCAAAAAGAAAGTTCTTACCATTTCCGACAGCGGTATTGGTATGACGGCAGATGAAGTAGAAAAATATATCAATCAGATTGCTTTCTCGTCGGCAGAGGAATTTCTCGATAAGTATAAAAATCAGGTGAATATAATTGGTCACTTCGGTTTGGGATTTTATTCGTCTTTTATGGTTGCCGAAAAGGTGGAACTCACAACCTTATCGTACAAGGAAGGAGCTAAAGCTGTTAAATGGTCCTGTGATGGCAGTCCCGAATATACACTCGAAGAAACTACAAAAGCTACACGTGGTACCGAGATTAAACTTTTTATTGACAAAGACAACGAAGAATTTGCCGAGGAAAGCAAAATAAATGACCTGCTCAGGAAATATTGCCGCTTCCTTCCCAACGAAATTGCCTTTGGTAAGGTTAAGGAATGGAAAGACGGTAAAGAAGTTGAAACAGATAAGGATAACATCATAAACGATACAAAACCTCTGTGGACTCGTAAACCTGCCGATCTGAAGGATGAAGATTATAAAATCTTCTATCGCGATCTTTATCCAACTCAGGAAGAATCGATGTTCTATATCCACCTCAATGTGGATTATCCGTTTAACCTTACCGGTATATTATATTTTCCCAAGATTAAGAACAATATCGAAATTCAGAAAAATAAAATTCAACTTTACAGCAATCAGGTTTATGTAACGGATTCGGTGGAAGGTATTGTTCCGGACTTTTTAACCCTTTTGCATGGGGTTATCGATTCGCCAGATATTCCTTTAAATGTATCGAGAAGTTACCTGCAGAGCGATTCGAACGTAAAGAAAATCTCAAGCCATATCACCAAAAAAGTGGCCGACCGTTTGGAAGAGATCTTCAAAAACGACCGGGCAGAATTCGAAAAGAAATGGGATGGTCTTAAGCTGTTTATCGAGTATGGGATGATTACCGATGAAAAATTCTATGAACGTGCCGAGAAATTCTACCTTTCAAAACACCGAAGGGAAATATTTTACATTTGAAGAATACAAAGAGCTTATCAAGGGTAACCAAACCGATAAAAACAAAACATTAATCTACCTCTATAACAACCAATCCTGTGATCAGC
>JAAUTT010000517.1 GCA_012031335.1 Bacteroidales bacterium
TATTTTTATAGATGAATCAGAAGTATTGAAAGGGCTGTTAACCGATGGTGATATAAGAAGATATCTTCTTGGAGGAGGAAAACTTGAAGAAAATTCCGGGAAGATAATGAATAAAAATTTTGTTTTTGGGTATAAATCAGATACATCAAAAGAACTATTAAAGAAAATTAGTAAGGAAGTATCTATAATTCCAATAGTTGATGAATTTGGGAAATTTATTGATTATTTTGAATTTAAACGTGAATTTCATGTACCGGTTGCAATTCCCGACCTTAAAGGAAATGAATTAAACTACCTGCTCGATGCCTTTATTTCTACCTGGATTTCAAGCAGTGGAGAGTATATAGAAAGATTTGAAAACACTTTTTCCAATTATTGTGGTTGTAAATATGGAGTGGCTGTTTCAAATGGAACAGTTGCAATTCAACTTGCACTACGAACCCTTGGTATTGGAAGTGGTGATGAAGTAATTATACCCGATCTCACTTTTGCTGCAACTATCAATGCAGTTCTGAATGAAAACTGTACACCTGTTATCGTTGATGTTGATAAATATTCCTGGAATATAAGTGCTGACGAAATTGCCAAAGCCATAACAAAAAAAACAAAAGCTGTAATTCCGGTACATTTGTATGGTCAGCCATGTAATATGAATGAAATTATTGAAGTTTCCCAAAGAATAATTTATTCATAATCGAAGATTGTGCCGAAGCACATGGTGCAGAATATAAATCAAAAAAGATCGGCTCATTCTCTCATATTGCTTGTTTTTCTTTTTTCGCAAATAAGATAATAACCACAGGTGAAGGGGGTATGTGTTTAACCAATGACCATGATTTATATAATAAAATGTTGGTTTTAAGAGATCATGGAATGTCGAAGAAAAAGAAATACTGGCATGAAATGGTTGGATTCAATTACAGAATGACCAATTTACAGGCATCCATAGGGGTTGCGCAAATTGAAAGGATTCAAGAAATTCTTTCTGAACGCCAAAAAATTGAAAACTTATATCGTAAACACCTTTCTGATATAAAGGAATTATCCTTTCAAAATATTTTGGATGAAAATAAAAAAAATTACCTGGTTAGTAAGTGTTCTCATTGAAAAAACAGAGATGAAATTATATCAGCATTGCGAAAAGAGGGATTTGATACACGTCCATTTTTTTTATCCTTTGAGCGATATGGATATATATAGAAATTTTTCATTTAAAAAATCCGGAAATAAAAATTCAAAATTAATTTCTTATAAAGGTATCAATCTGCCAACTAATTTTAATGTAAATGAAGAAAGTTGTAATAAGAATTTCAGAAATAATAAAAAGATATGTTTAAAGGAAAAAGAATAATTGCGATTATTCCTGCTCGGGGAGGCAGCAAAGGTTTAAAGGATAAAAATATTTTATCTTTAGATGGCAAACCATTAATCGCTCATACAATTTTAAAAGCTAAATCATCTGAATACCTCGACAAGATTTTTGTATCTACCGATAATGAAAAGATAGCAGAAATAGGCAGGCAATGGGGAATAGACATTCCATTATTAAGACCGGCTGAATTTGCCCTTGATAATTCACCATCATCAGACGCTATCTTACATGCTTTGGATTTTTTGAATCAAACGGTGATTTTTTTGACTATATCGCTCTTCTTGAACCAACTTCACCTTTGAGAAAAGAAAATGATATTGACAGGGCAATAAGATTATGTGTTGAAAATCCAGATGCAGACACGTTAGTTTCAGTGGGAGAAGTTCATATGGAACATCCATCAATTGTAAAAAAATAAACAGTAAGGGATTTGTAGAGCCTTATTGTAAATCAGATACTGATTTTTTTCAAAGACAACAATTGGATAAAGCTTATTTTCCTTATGGAGTTATTTATATTGCCAAAGTATCTTATTATAGAGAATATAAAACATTTTATTCCGAAAAAAATGTTCCTTTTTTTATAGAACGGTGGCAAAATTTTGAAATTGATGATTTGTTGGACTTTAACATAATTGAATGTATAATTAATAAAAAAGAGTATTATGGGTAATTTATCATGGAGATTTGATGAAAGGGAATATAATTATATAAAAGAAGTTTTGGATTCAGGTTTTGCAAGTGGAACTTCCGGGAATATGAATACCCGTCTCGAGCAGTCATTTGCAAAGAAATTTGGAAGAAAATTTGCGATAACCTTTAATTCAGGAACAACAACACTTCATGCAGCACTTGAGGCATTTGGTATAGGATATGGAGATGAGGTAATTGTTACTCCATTAACCGTTATTTCGTGCATGAATTCCATTATTTATTGCAACGCAATACCTGTATTTGCTGATGTTGAAGAGGATACTTTTCTTATCGATCCCGAATGTATAAGAAAGAAAATCACAAAGCGGACAAAAGCTATTATGGTTGTAAACCTATACGGTCAGGTGGCAAATATGACTGAGATAATGAAAATTGCTGAAGAAAACAATTTGTATGTACTTGAAGACTGTGCCCAATGTTATTTAGGTACTCATAATGGAAATATTGGGGGAACAATAGGCCATGTGGGAAGTTGGAGTTTTGAGAATTCAAAACACCTGACAACCGGAGATGGAGGTATTATAGCTTGTGATGATGAAAACTTGGTGATATTATTAGAAAACTTAACAGTCAAGGCTTTAGAAATGCGACTGCTGTAAGTGGAAAAATAAGGGTTTCGAGAGATATTTTTCAAAATCCCTCTTTTAAGAGGCATGATAAATTCGGTTATATGTATAGATTACCTGAGGTTGCTGCAGCCATGGGGTTAGCTCAATTGGAAAAATTGGAATGGTTTGTTGAAAAGAGAATTAAAATGGCATCAATGTATAAACAGGTTATTAAGGATTCTGGATGTAAGTGGCTAGTTCCTCAAATAGTGCCTTCAGGAGATGTGAATAGTTATTATACCTTTGCCGTTAAGATGATTAATCCAGACCTTGAATGGGCTGAAGTAAGAAAAAACATGGTGAGATGGGAGGTGATGGTGTTTATGCAGCTTGGGCCTTATCATATCTTGAAGATTCTATTCCTGAGTTACATTTAAGATTTAACAGGATGGGATTAAATAACCGATTCATAACTGATAAAGGAATTTGTCCTGTTGCAGAAAAAATCCAATCACAACTAATGCAGTTCACTACAAATCAAAAAGATGATGAAGAAATGAAAGTACAGGCAGATGCTTTATATAAGACAATAAAATATTTTTCATAAAATTAGATAAGAACCATTAGAATGGTAAACGAAAAGGTAATAGTCATTACAGGAGGGGCTGGACTACTTGGACAACATTTTTGTGAAACTATACTACAGAATAATGGGATTCCTGTTATTGCTGATATTGATATAAATAAGGCGAAAAGTGTTGCTATTGAATTGGAAAAAAAATTGGGCCGTAAAGTTAATTTTATTAAAACAGATATTTTAAACAAAGAATCAATTAATGAATTAATAAATGAGATTTCAAACCAATTTGGGAGAATAGATGCAATAGTAAATAATGCTTACCCTAAAAATCAAAAATATGGAGCCCCATTTTTTTGATGTTGAGTATCCTGATTTTTGCGATAATGTTGCAATGCATCTTGGTGGATATTTTTTTAATGAGTCAGCAATTTGCAAAGTTTTTTATAAAACAGGGATATGGTAATATTGTAAATGTTGCATCAATTTATGGAATTGTTGCACCTCGTTTTGAAATATATGAAGGAACAGAAATGAATATGCCAGTTGAATATGCGGTTATTAAATCGGGGTTAATTCATTTAACCCGATATATGGCTAAGTATTTAAAAAATAAAAACATACGAGTAAATTCTTTATCATTGGGAGGTGTAAAAAATAACCAGCCGGAATCATTTTTAAATAACTATAAACAATTTTGTTTAAACAAGGGGATGTTGGATGTAAATGATATAAGTGGTTCTCTTATTTTTTTATTATCTGATTTATCCTTATACGTAAATGGTCAGAATTTAATTGTCGATGATGGATTTACCCTTTAAGTTTCAAATTCGAACCATTCTTGCTCAAACAAAATCGCTTGGAACATTATTGAAAAACTCTGGTGTTTATGCCTTTTCAAATATTATTAATGCCTCACTAAATTTTTTTTTAATTCCAATTTTAACAAAATTCTTGTTGCCTGCAGATTATGGCGTTATAGGCATGTTTATAGTTGTTCAGGGTTTTGTTGGCGATTAATTCAATGAGCCACCGAATCTCCTCACGAATCTGATTATTATCTCGCCTATGTGTCTTTATCAAGCGTACTCGCATATTGATTTCTTCAATCAATCGCGGAAGCAGACTTGCTGCTCGTTGGTTTGATATTCCTTGGACAACAGCATAACTATCTGGTCTCACACTACAGAGGATTGCCAAAATCACTCCATCAAACGTAGAGATTGCTTGCTCTAAAGAGTCTGCATACTTTTCAAAGCTTTCAAGCAGCATTTCAGGAGAGATGACTTGGGCAAATAAAGTCTGGATAGCTTGTCGTAAATCTTCTTGCATGGCATATACCCGAAAAGCTCAAGTAT
>JAAUTT010000518.1 GCA_012031335.1 Bacteroidales bacterium
TTGTATCTATATCTTTTTGGGCAAGAAAGGCAGAGACCGTCTGTGCTCTTTTGATAGAAAGTTCAAGGTTATAAGTATCGCTGCCCTTACTGTCGGTATGACCTTCGATTAAAACATCGGTATCAGGATATTTATTCAGGATGTCGGCAAGTTCTTCAACCGATTTAACTGAATTTGGTGTAAGAAAGGTTTTATTAAAATCGAACAGCACACCCGACTTAAAATTAACGATAATACCCTCTTCTCCGGGTTTATGTATAACCTCGGCATTTGGAACCTGACGTTCAATTTCTTCAGCCTGCTTATCCATTTGTCTGCCTATTACAGCTCCAGCTGCACCACCCACGGCCGCACCTATAACAGCGCCAAGTGCTGTATTCCCGGTAGTTTTTCCTATCACACCACCTAAAACAGCTCCTGTACCAGTACCGATTGCTCCTCCTCTAAAAGCCCTGCTGGTTTTGCAACCCAAAGCAACCAACATCGTTATGATACAAATTATACTTATTGCTCTCATTGCTTTCCAAATTAAGTTTACAACTTAATAAAATATCAATCCCCACGTTTTGCAAACAGTAAAATCACTCCGCCAAGAACAATAATACCTACCCCAACATAGGGCGACCAATTGGCATTATGTTTCTCATCTTTGGTGATTTCAACTTTACCAATATCCAGAACCTTCTTTTTGGTTATAAAACTAACTCCGGTAAATATTGTAACTACAAGCCCAATAACAATAAGCGCTATACCCAGTTTTTTCATTCGAAAAATTTTTAAAAATGTTATGATGAAACCTCACATGGCAATTAATCAATAACAATATTGTGTGCTTTGGATTACCTGAGGATTCTTGTAAAAATTTTAAGCTATTGTCAAATAAAACCTTCCAGCCTGATAAATTTGTTTACTTCTGGTTGGTGATCTTTCGGATTGTCCACGTTTCTTTATAAAATCAATCCTAGAGTAAAAGAATCAACAGAATAATAACGGCAGCCAAAACAACCCCTCCGCCAATATATACACTGAATCCGTCGGCATTTTTCATCAAGTTTTTTCCTGATATCGCGAACTTCCTTTCTAAGTTCCCGCCTTTCAACCGGGGGAAGTTCTTTAACATCTATGCTTTTAATTTCATTTATACGGTTAACCAGTTTTTCCACTTCAGCATCAGTTAATTTTTGCTCTTTTTTCGAAGTCCGGGATTTATCTTTATCACCATCTTTGATTAAATCCGGAGTGGCCGCATAAAGGTTTGGAAGACTCATTAAAATAACCAACAGAACAGAAAGCTGTATATTCTTTTTCATAATCCCTGGATTTTTAGTTAATTGATATACAAATTTCAGATATAAAGCCTGTATTTATATTATATTTATCTAACAATTAATTACATTTTTCACACATTATTAAGGTTTTGCACATATACAAGAGTTATTGATAGGTAACTGTTGTTGGCTTTTCTATATCGAATTCTCTAAATCCAAAATCGGTAGTTCTATAAGCATTAAAACGGTTAACATTTTGCCTTTCCAGGTACGATCGGATAAAAAGAAAAAGAAACCTGGAAAGTTTTAAAAACCAGAAAGTCGTTTTTGATCAACACCCCCAGGCCAAATAAGGAATACAACCTGCTGTTTCTAAATCCGTCGTCGGCATCACCAAGCATACCAAAGAGCATACAAAATATGGCCCGAACCTGAACCCATATACATTCCAGGGTGCATAAGTCTGAGTTTGCATACTGAGTAGCATTTTATGGGTTCCGAATACTTCTCTTGAATAGAAACCGGTAATACCATAATTATCGTCGATTGTGAGTTTGTCGGTAGCCAGCCGGCGTATTCCAAAAATAAATTGCGGTTTTACGAACTGACGTACTTTCCACCTGCCCAAATCGAGTAATTCCGAAAAATAATTAAACCCAATTACCAGTGCTCCTTCCTGTAGTTTCGACTGGTTTATAAACCTGCCATATTCCAGATTGGTGCTTAGATATCCCCAGGGATAATAATCGCCCAGTGATGCTCTTAAACCTAGATACCACCTTCCCTTGTTATTTTTCACCTGGTAGCCGGCAGTCAGGCTGTATATTTTCCCTTTTGGCACATCTTCGGTTAAACCATAGTTAAAAATATATGTATCCTGCCTGTATTGCCTGCTGGCAATGCCAACTCCAAAATAGGTAAAGTGCTCCCCGGTGTAAATACTCAGGGAATCGTATATATTTGACGGACGCTCGAGATAGTGGATGTGGTTATATCGGGCAGAAACGACAAGGTTAGTAGTACGAAGAAGTTCCGATTTTCCACTAAACAGCCTCCACGATTTAGCCATCCAGAAATCCTGATTATTAAATTTGAAATTTTGAAGCACTTTTACCGAATCGGGAAAAGTTATAGAATCGCGGTTAAGTAACTGTCCGATATAAATACCTCCGCCCCAATTGGCAAATGCCGAGAAAAATGGTCGTTCGATATCGATAACTTTAATAAAACTTCTGTCCTGACGGATATGGTACTGCAACCTGGCTCCAATATGCGTATTTTTAATATTGGGAATATAATAGGTTGTTTCGTTGGCAGTTTTTTTTCTTTTATATTATAGGCGAAAATATTCTCGAACTCCTGCCCTGTTCCTAGAAAGTTTCTGTCCGAAAATCCAACACTGAACGCATTCGCTGAAAGGCTACCCCGGGGAGTAAGGCTCCATATGTCGAGCACCCTTATAAAAATATCAACTGAGTCGCTGGAAGTTTTTACCCTTGCGGGTGAAATAACTTCATGAACGTATTTCTGGCGACGAATGAGGCGTTCCGATTCTCTAACAAGCAAAGAATCGAAAGGTTGATTTTGCCTGATTAAAAGCAGGTTATAAATAGCTATTGGCAATGTTTTTACATGTAACTTATTTCCGGCATTTTTTAAAAACCCTTTCGGGGTAACTGATGTATCGCGGATATCATACCCAAAAGGATCGAGTGTGAGGATATCGATATTTCGGATAATCTTCCCTTCAAAAGATTCATAAGGTTTTGCAATTCTTTTTTTGGGTTTACGCGAAGCTCCCGATTTTGATTTTTCGGGAATAATAACGATAAGTGAGAATAACCATTTCGAAAATGATTTTTTATCGGCAATTTCCTTGAGCGCTTTATATACTTTAGCCGAATCCTCAGGAATTACTTTACCGGGCTGTTGGCCGCATAAATCGAAGGACATACAAATACATACCAACAGGACAATCAGTATCCTTGAACCATGCGCCATTAAAAATATGTTTTAACAGAATATAAAATTGGAGATCCATTTACCGGTTTGTAAAACCAAAAATACTCTCCGACCCAAGGATCAGAAAAGAATATGATTTTCATCCTTGAACTTATATTTTTCGACCACAAGCCTTGATAGTGTGTAACTTAGGGTGGATCCAGCACTTTGGCCTGTATTTATTGTGCCATTGGTAAGACCATCGTAACAACTACCCGTGGCAGAATTGTATAGCATCATATTTAAGCGATTATTACCTAAAAACCAGTTAAAGGCAGCATTCATGCGATGATAATAATTATTATCCTTACATACCAGATAAAACTTACTGAGGGTTATCACACAAAAAGCTATGTCAGTTGGTCTCTCAACCGGGTAAACTGAAGTCATCGGTTCTGTTTTTGTATTTATAGAGGCATAGCTTGTCAACTTATCGGTTAGCTTTGTTATACTTCCTCTGAAACTATTATCCATATGTTGGAAATTAAAATCACTAAAGAAACGGGAAGAATGAAATTCGAACGATTCCCGGGCAACTTCGCTGTATATAGGATCGTCGGTTAAAAGCCATGTACTTAACAAGGATCCTGAAATGATACTGGAGCCTGAAACAAATTGCCCGTCGAACCATTTCCAATCATTTGTCCTATGTTCTTTGTACATCTGTAATAACTTTCCGGCAAGCAGCTTTATCTGCTCCAGATTGCTCTTTTCTTCTACCGCACTGTAATAATAATACAAACCTTTTATTGCAAAAGCTAATGAACGCCCAGTTGTAAGAACATCAGTATTTTTCAAAGCTTCTTCAAGGATTATCTGAGCTTTTTCAATCATATGCGAGGGCAAAAGACCCTTCATGGAAATAAGATAGCCCAATGCCCAAATTGCTTTTGCACTGGAGTCTTCCTGTTCAGTTTTATTGTTTAATGGTACCACCGCTTTTTCTGCATCCACTAACTTCACAAACGATCCATCGGGTTGATGACAGTAGATTATAAAGTCGAGATACCGTTCGATAAGGCCTATATGACCGGGGTTGCCCAGGAGTTTGAAATGCATGCAGAAAACAACCAAGGCAAGCACATTGTCGTCTATTGAATATACTGGAATATTTCCGGAATCTTTTCGCATTCCAATGCTATCAGTGAGCTTTATAAGATAGTCGAGTTTAATTGGGGGATAATTAAACCCGGGGATAGGTTTGTCCAGGATTTCACTAAATAACATTCCATGTGCCAGCGCTGAATTATCCCAGCTGGCTAATACTGACTTTTTTATATATAGTTTTCGCTAAA
>JAAUTT010000519.1 GCA_012031335.1 Bacteroidales bacterium
AATCGAAGGAAATTTCAACAACTGCAATACTCGTAAACAACCGTTTGCATTTTGAAGGTCAGGCAGATGGTAACAGTCCAATTTCAATTGATTATATTCCCCCGCTTGGTGATAATCTGGGATACACTTCGCTCGAATTGCTGTTATTAAGTTTCTCGACTTGTTTGGGAAGTGCTGTACTAACACTTTTGCGACGACTACAAAAAAGTGTTCCGGAATTTGAAATATCTACAAAAGGCATTAGAAATGAAGCACATCCAACAGGATTTAAAACCATTTTTGTGAATATACACCTGAGTTCGGATACAGTAAAGGAAGAAGATTTGACAAAAGTCATTGGACTTGCTGAAGAAAAATATTGTCCGGTTTGGTCTATGGTTAAAGGAAATGTTGAAGTAATTATAAATTATGATATTAAACACCTGGATGAAAAATAAGGTTACCAGGTTAGATCCACCGTTTAACAGCTTTCATGTAATCAAGATAATTCTGTCCAAAGGATTCTATCATAAGTTTTTCTTCTTTGGGAACAAAGAAGAGGGCCATAATGAATAAAAAAATGAAGGACACCAGTATGGAATAAATATTTCGGAAACAAATTCCAATTCCCAACAAAAGCAAAAACATTCCACAATACATTGGATTTCGTGTTTTTGAAAACACCCCATCAGTTATCAAATACGATGATTTTGCTATAGCAAGTGTGGTTTGGTGTTTTCCAAACAAATCGCGTGCTTTACCCATTAACACAAATGCGGGAAAGCTTATTAATAGCCCTGCAAGGTTAAATGGAAAAGGGATCATATTTAAACCGGGAAACAGGAAATAAAATACCACGATCAAAATAACCGATAATAAAGGAATACTGGCGGTATCAAAATATTTTCATGGTTACTTTTTATCAATAGTTTATTTACCTATAAATTCCTAATAATAAAGGTTACTTTTTAAGGAATGTGCCCGCGAAATTACATTCGCCCTTCAGAAATGTACACTTTGCCTGATCTTCAAAATCAATTTCAACTACATAGTGCCCATTCCAGTAACCATTAAAATTGAAATGTATCATACATTCGCCCTGACGGTCAAAACCATGCTGCGTCCTGTCCATCATAATAATTCCTTTTGTTTCTCCATTGCAGTCAGCCTCTTCGCTATTAACCCTAAAGGTGTATATATATTCAAAAGTCCTGTCGTTTTTATACATGAGGGTTAATTTAGCATCCACTCCTTCGCTTTCGGTTTGGATTAGGTATTCGCCATCGTAGTCTTTCAGGCTGGCATACGCAATGCTATCATCAATATGTTTTTGTTTCAAAATAAGTTCAGTTTCCTGGTCTTCGGTTAGCGAATCGTTTGCAAGGATATTTTTACTTCCGGAAATTGAATCGGCTTGAGTAGTATCAGTTATATTATTGTTTGTTATACTTTTGCAACCCGCAATAAATCCTGTTGCCAGGGTAATACAAAATAAATAGGTAAGCGATGTTTTTTTCAGACAATAAGGTCTAATGCTGTTCACCATAAAGAATTGTATTAGATATCCGATCAAAATTAAATTTAGTAAAAACAAATCATAGATTTAAAATTTCTGCATTAACAAAAAGGGAATTTATTATGAATTTTACATAAGCCATATTGCAGTTGGTCTCAATATCTGTTCGTTTTTTCGAACTGGCATTATTTGGAACATGGCGTATTTAGATACAATTTCTATAATCTTAGAATTTCAAGGATATTTCATCAATTTACCTGCAAATTTTTATTAATAGTAAAAGTGAAACTGGTACCTTTCCCAACTTCACTCTCGACCCAAATTTTACCCTGATGCTTATCCACAAATTCCTTGCACAACAATAATCCTAACCCTGTGCCTTTTTCCATTGCAGTTCCAGGTGTCGAAAACTGGCTGTCTAATTTAAAAAGCCTGGCTATATTTTCGGTTGAAATACCCACCCCGGTATCTTTTACTGATACACTTACAAAATTCTTTTCTTTTTTTTGCCATTACTCTGATGGATCCACACTCAGAAGTGAACTTAATTGCATTTTCCAGCAAGTTGCGCAGGATAGTATTAAGCATATATCTATCTGCAATAACTTCCATATCTTCGGTAATTTCGGATTTTAGGCCAATTTTCTTGTTTTTTGCAACTAAATCTAATTTTTCCGCAATTTTTTCAATTTCTGCTTTAAGATTGATTTTTTGAGGATTGAATTTTACAATTCCGGTTTGAACCTTGGACCATTCCATTAAATCCACCAACAATTGAAGCCCATTTTTAGCCGATTTATTTATTATCGAGGCAAGTTTTTTTGTACTTTCCAATTCACCCTTATCAAGCTGATCAATCATTAACTCCGAAGATCCCAACAAGATTGTAAAAGGATTTTTCAGGTCATGAGCCAGGATACTGAAAAATTTATCTTTTAAGGCATTTAGTTCTTTCAGTTCCTCAGCCTGCTGTTTCAATTTTAACTCTGCTAATTTCCGCTCGGTGATATCACGAACAATTGCCCACATTGAAACAGGATTACCGTTTTCGTCGGAGGATAGAATGGTACGAAGTTCAACAGGAAAAACGGTTCCGTCTTTTCGCCTGTATTCTTTTTCATAAACCTGTGAATAGCCCATGGGAATAATTTGTTCTTTAACGATTGATTGCTCATAGGTGTGCCAGTTTTCGGGAGTTAAATCCCTATATGTCAGGTGGTGAATTTCTTCGGGCGAATACTGGAGCATTTTACAAAATATATTATTAAACTCAATAATCTTACCTTCCATATCTACCTGAACAAAAGCATCGCGCATGTTTTCGTGCAACAACCTGTACCGGACTTCCCGATCGGCGAAGTTCTGCTTCCGCTTTTTTGCGTTCGGTGATATCGGTAATCATAGCCAATGAGCCTTTATAGTTACCTTCCTCGTCGAGCATCGGTTTTGAAGATACCATGCACCATAGCTGTGAACCATCCTTCCTTACATACTGCCAGTCGGTAAGGTGAACTTTGCCCTTTTTATGTTCCTCCGATAAGGCCTCTACTTTCTCCAGGAAGCCGGGGGCATAATATTTCCGGGGTGAAGTCCCCAGAAGTTCTTCGGCAGTGTAACCCAGCATCGCAGATAGCCTTGCGTTGACATAAACGGTGAGGTTGTCCTGGTTAAGCATCCATATTCCCTCGTGAGCGGTTTCAACAATATGCCGGTACTTGGATTCACTCTTTTTTAACTCCTCTTCAAGTTCTCTTCGAAAAGTGATGTCGTTGACGGTACCGATGAGCCGAACAGGTACATTGTTCTCAAAAAAAGTTTTTCCGGTTGCGATAACCCATCTTAATTTCTGATCCTTACGGTTTATCACGCGATATTCTGCATAATATCCGCCATTGCCATTCGGATCTAAAGATTTATTGACAGCTTCCTGGGTTACCTCCTTATCGTCGGGGTGTATCTGACCCATAAACAATTCATAGCTAACAGGCTCATCAGGGCCGATGCCCCAAATTTCCCTAACGTTCTCGTCCCATATAATTTCCTTTGATAAAACATTAAATTGATGTATTCCTAATTTTGCAGCTTTGGTGGCAATAGATATGAGTTCATTCATATATGGTTATAAATATTTGCTATATATTAAAATGAAGCTGGTTCTTCTAAATTGATTAATCGAGTAAATATAAAGAGCTTTATGATTGTTATCAAAACTATTTGGTTAATTTGACATTTTCTTAACATCGCCTGAATTGAAAGTACAAATTACAAAATCCCGGTTCGATTAATTGAAGAACTTATTCGAACTTTGGACTATAATACCCATATTCCTGAAACACTTCCTGCCTGATGATTTATTTTGTAATATAAAAAATTCAAAATCCAACAGCTGTTCATATTCAAAAAGGCACTTTATAACAACAAATTCCGAAGAAATGCTTCAAGTATAATTAATGAAATGATCATTTTTTAAAATTCATGTAAATTGGATTTTGATGCCACATACCAAATGAATGTAATCTTCTCACCTGCCGAGAGATTATTGCATATGGGCAAACCGGATTTGTGGAGTCTGGATTTAGTATTAAATTTCTACAAACTAAGCATTAATCTCTACAACCCTAAACTGTGAATTTTACCACAGGTACCTTAAAATTTAGCCATTCATTTATGGCTTATTATTTGAAATCTGCAATAATCTAATTGTATTTATCAGTTGAAATGGAATATACATGGTTTAAAAATGTTGTTTTTTATTCTGTGGATGTCGAAACCTTTTACGACAGCAATGGGGATGGTTTTGGGGATTTTATTGGATTTGTAATAGAATAATTAAAAAATTACCGATGGCCGAAGAAATTACCAAGGCTCCGAAAGGTAAGAACAGGTTTAAATGGCTGGGACCAGCATTTATCTGGATGCTTTCGGCAGCTGGTTCAGGTGAACTGTTGTTTACCCCCCGTATCGCATCCCAGTATGGATATGCATTTGTCTGGGCACTTTTTCTTGCTGTGGCCATGAAGTGGTTTATAAACAGAGAATAGGTCGATATACTGTA
>JAAUTT010000520.1 GCA_012031335.1 Bacteroidales bacterium
CGAAAAGCCCTTTATAAAATTCGAGCGGTTGCTCGAGACCTATCATGCTTTTGCCCCTAAAGGATTGAAAAGCTTTATTCACGCTATGCCTGTGTGGATAAAAGATAAGCTTTTTATGAAGAAAATGCTGAAAGATGAAATAAGGAAAATAGGACAATTCAGTTGTCCCCTTTGGTTTCCCGAACATCATCTCTCACATGCAGCCAGTGCGTTTTATCCATCGCCGTTCGAAGAGGCTGCCATTCTCACCATCGATGGGGTTGGCGAGTGGGCCACAACTACCATTGGCCATGGCAAAGGCAATAATATTGAAATACTGGAGGAGTTGCATTTCCCTCACTCCGTTGGATTGCTGTATTCGGCATTTACTTACTATACCGGATTTAGGGTGAACAGCGGCGAATATAAACTGATGGGACTGGCTCCTTATGGAATTCCCTGCAGCGAACAAACTATCCAGTTCAAAGATAAAATACTCAGCCACCTGGTGGATATCCGGCCCGATGGTTCCATTTTACTTAACATGGACTATTTTCAGTTTGCCACAGGACTGAAAATGACACACAACCGAAAATTGGGGGGAGCTTTTTGGTATCCCTCCGCGTGAACCTGAATCGCCACTCACGCAGGATTATATGAATATGGCGCTTGCCATCCAGGAGGTTACCGAAGACATTGTCCTCAAAATGGCGCGACATACCAAAAATATTACAGGGTGCAAAAACCTTACACTTGCAGGCGGTGTAGCACTCAACTGTGTTGCCAATGGTAAATTGCTGAGGTCGGGGCTCTTCGAAAATATCTGGATACAGCCGGCTGCAGGCGATGCTGGTGGCTCAACAGGTGCAGCCCTTGCCGGATGGCACATTGGACTTGCCAGAGAACGAACAGCGGGCCTCCCCGATCAAATGAAAGGCAGTTACCTGGGTCCTGAATACGATGATAAAAAAATAAAAAAGACAATTGATAAATACCAGGCCAAAGCCGAATTTTACCCGAGCTTTACCGATCTATGCCATACTACTGCCACTTTTCTTTCGAACGGCGCAGTGACAGGCTGGTTCCAGGGTCGGATGGAATTTGGGCCGCGAGCATTGGGAAACCGTAGTATCCTGGGCGATGCCCGTCACCCGGAGATGCAGCGTAAACTTAACCTGAAAATAAAGTACCGCGAAGGTTTCCGGCCATTTGCTCCAGCCGTGACTGCTGATAAATGCAACGAATATTTCGGCCTCGGTACTGCTTCGCCTTACATGCTTTTGGTTGCTCCTGTAAAAGAATCCCGAAGGAAAAACAATGGCTCAAATGAACAAGACTTGCTTAAACGCTTGTACCAGCTCCGCTCCGACATACCTGCCGTAACGCACATCGATTATTCGGCGCGGGTTCAAACAGTTCACCCCGAAACAAATCCACGCTTTCATGAGCTACTGAAAACTTTTGGGGAAATCACCGGATACGATGTTCTGGTAAACACAAGCTTTAACGTTCGTGGCGAACCCATTGTTTGCACCCCCGATGATGCTTACCGCTGCTTCATGTCCACCGAAATGGATTACCTGGTGATGGGAAACTTTCTCTTTAGAAAAGAAGAACAGCCAAATCTAAAGGATTGGATAAAGGGAGCTAAATCAAAGGATTGATAACATTTGGTCTTCCTGCTTAATGCCTCTTTTGAAATTTGACTTCTGAATTATCTCCGGGTTGTATATCGGAAGCAGAGCGGAGGGATAGCGGAAGCAGAGCGGAGAAATAGCGGAAAAAAAAGCGGAGAAGCTTAATAAAATGTTTCTCCTATAGTAACTGACAAATCTCCTATTTACCACAGGAAACCTTATTTGTTCAGTTTTAAATTGACAATAAATAACAGCGTATAATAATTAAAGTATTAACTATCATGAATACAAATAAACAACGAAGAAATTTTATTAAAACAATTGGCCTCGGGACAGTCGCATTGTCGGCTCCTTTAGCAGGCTTAAGTGCAAAAGAAAAAAAAGAAGGACTTCAGAAAATATCTTCAACCGAAAATCTTTTTAATGGGTTTGAAATAGACTTTGAAACTGCCGGTGACTTTATGCTGGGCATCGGATCGGTAACTGTAAACGGAATTTCGCTCCGAAGCTCCCGTTTGCCCATGTTTTGTCAGATAGCTACCCCCGAAGCTATTGAACTGGTTAACTTTAAACTCAAAAACAAAACTACTTCCCCCGATTTACTTCAACTGGATTTCGAGGTGCAAAAGCAATTGGGCAACACCATGGAATGGATGCTCCATACGGTGCGCAACCGACGCAATATGACCGACTGGACCAAAGGCCCCGAAGCTGCCCCTGGTACTGTGGTAAGCCTGATTCTTAAACCGGTGGAAAGAAAACTTGGAAATGTGATGGCTAAAGGTTTTAGTTATCAATACACCTTTAAAAGCAAGGATCTCGCCATCTATAAAATCACCGACCGTGCTACATGGGAAATTGGAGGAAAAGCCACCGGCAATGAGCTATGGATGCGGAATGGAGTGGTGGAATGCATCAAAACATTTGATCAACCTTCCGATTTTTACAGTACCGAGTGGTACCTGCCCAACATTGCCAACCCAAATATTTTTCAATTTCACCCGTTGCAAACCCAACTTCAGGGCTTTACATTCACCATCGGCCAAAGAAGGAACACTGATCACCTGGTCAACGGAGCTTTCGCATATCCGTTCGCTATTCGAAAAATGGCGTGGGTATAACGAAATCGTACATTTTCATGAACACTGCAACGACCTCGCAAGCGAATTTAAAACTTCGCCCATGGAAGTTTTATGGATTCCCGGAGAATTGGATCAGGTAGGCAGGGCCAACCTTTACAACCATGTTCGAGAACTGGTTCATGAGGAACTTCACCGGCAAGCTGGGCTTATGCGCGAGCGCATCACCACTTATGGCATAATAGAGGAATGGACAGAACCCGATTTCGACCATTACCGCGAAAAAGGTCTTCCCAAACTGCTGGAAGCTGGAGTAAAAAACGTGTTTATTCCCAGTCAATGCCAAAATGATATGAACACCTGGGGCCTCTCGAACATGTGTTGCAATGTCGATTTTAAAATATCAGAAACAGTAGGCGAAGACAAACTGAAAAAATTCTGCCAGGCTGCTAAAGCTGGAGGAGTAAAAATAGAAATGTGGGGCAATACTGTTATTTCAACAACCACCGAACGTTTTATGCACCGCGATGGTCGGAAAAAAGGCATCGAGTTCTTACCTTTCAAGGGTTCTATTCAGGAAGTGATTGCCAAAGCCGAATCGCCCTTTATCCGCAACGCTTCGAACGCCATAGAGGCCGACCACTACACGCCCCGGTTTTGTGCACTGAACCTGCGCGACAAGGACATACGCGAATACTGGCTCAAACAATGGAAATATTTTCATTGACGAAATTGGCATCGAAGGTATTTTCCTCGATTCGTCATTCAACATGAGCAGCGATAAGTTTCACCATGCCCAATGGGACGGTACCCGGGGATGGGGAGGTGCAACGCTCGATCAGAAGGGCGTTACGGGCAAATATCGTCCCGAAAACGAACCACCGAAGCTTATCCATACCCAATATTTTGCCCACCTGAACCTTATTGCCCAAATGCAGAAAGACGGTTATCATTACTGTGGAGAAGACATGGGTATATTTGGTATCAACCGCACAGGCCCCGACCTGATCGAAAGAATACCTTCCCTACCATTGTGGGCCGATTGCTACTGCGACTTCAATGAGTATGATGTCCGTAAAGCCGGATTTGAGCCTATGGACATTTTCTTCAAAGGACTGGCTTACCGTATGATGTGGAAAGTTTATTGGAATATTCGTCAGGACAAATTAAACCTGGGAACCGAAAATCCGTTTGCCTTCAAAATGATCAATATCTTCAACCAGGTGGCCGATTTCCTATATGACCGGGAAATCCTCAACGGGGAAAAAGGGGTGTTGTACACGAAAGATAGCACAAGTGTGCTTTGGGCATTTACAAATTTCGATTTTCCGCTCAATACCAGTGCAAAAGTGAAAAACCTGGTCTCCGGGAAAGATTTTACGGGCAAAAGTATCAAAGCCGAGAAAAATAATGTGTACATGATCTCCCGATAACTGTTATGCGAAAATTTTTTCTTTCAGCGGTAATAAGCCTGGTAGCTCTAATTACCGGTCATACACAATCAAAAGAGATCAGGGCAAATTCCGATGGTGATTTCGCGATCCGGAATAAATCGGTATCGCTTTCGGTGATCATGTTGGGCGGCAGGATAGTTTCTTTCCGTCATGGCAACTGCGAAATTATTACTCAGGGAAGTGAACATGTGAATTTCGGATCGACATTGTGGCTTGGCCCTCAATCCAATTGGGGCTGGCCTCCCTATAAAACGCTGGATGAAGAAAAGTACCAGGCACTTTTTAGTACCGACTCGATTTATCTTAAAAGTCAGCCTGATACTATAAGCGGATTTCAATTGACAAAAAGCATAAGGTCCGATAAAAAGGCAAACTGCTTTGTGATCACCTATACCTT
>JAAUTT010000521.1 GCA_012031335.1 Bacteroidales bacterium
TAAACCACGAGCACTTAACCGGCGTAAAGCTTCACGCAACGCAGTGCGGCTGACAGCAAATTTCTCGCACAATTCCTTTTCCGAAGGTAATTTAGTTCCATTAATAAGTTTTTTCTGTCTGATAGCTTCTTCAATCTTCCGCTCTATTTTTTGACTTAGCGTTTGTGTTGTGCCAATTTTCTCAAAAATCTCATCCATTTATACAGTTGCAAAAAAATTTTCTAAAGTTACATCCTTTTTCGATACAGTCAATAATAATCAGGAACATGTAACTTCTTATTCAGAAAACCCTGATAAAATCAAACAAATATTACCATGTAACACTATTTTGAAACGACACTGCAAAATATTCACAGAATAAGTTAAAATTTGAATAATACAATACTCATGGTACCATGAAGGGAAAATTATCATTCAGAATTTCGGCTAAAATCGGGTTGGGTTTTGGTATACTAACCGCAGCCTTGGTTTTAAACGCATTACAAATAACAAATGTTCTTAACGAAAGTCGTACCCTCAACAAAAAAATCAGCGAGGTGTATCAGCCATCAGAGGCCAATTTGGTAAGGTTTTACGACCTTTTAAACAATTCTCAGGCACTAATTAAAAGTTGGGTTTTTGTCGATAAGGTTGCTGATACCCCCGACAAACAGAAGCTTCAGGAAATTCACCAAAAACCATTCCTGATTTATTGAAATCGTTATCGATACTCTCCGATAACTGGGACGAACAAGATCAGATTAAGTACAGGCAAACATGTCAGTTTATTACCGATACCCTTTTTGCCCTTCACCATAATATTATAGACAATTTGGTAAGTATTGACAAATACAACGACCCCAATGTTATGTTTGAAATAATTCCTCTGGTATCCGACAATGGAACGATAATAACCATGACCGGCAAGGCTTTATCAGATCTGAATACGCTTATTTTTACACAAAAATCCAAGGCTGATTTATCCCGGGCCGAAATGGAAGACTTGCTTACCCGCCTCAAAAACTTCATTCTATACACAAGTATATTTCTTGTTTTTGTATCACTTATCCTTGCTTTTCTAACAGTAAGGTCGCTGGTTGTTCCTATAAACATGATGAAGAGTACGTTATTAATGATGAGTAAAGGTATCCTCCCCAATAAACAAATGGAAGAACGTCGCGATGAACTGGGCGAAATGTCAGTGGCTCTTAATTCTCTTGTAACAGGACAGAAAAAAATTTCGGACTTTGCCCTGGAAATTGGCCGTGGCAATTACAATACCCCTTTTTAAGCCCGCCAGTAAAGACGATGTACTTGGAAATTCCCTGCTCCGCATGCGCGACGATTTAAAAGCTGCAGCCGAGGAAGAAAAGAAAAGAAAGGTAGAAGATGAGCAGCGGAACTGGGCAACTGCCGGCATTGCTAAGTTCAGCGATATTTTACGGCGCGATAATGATAAGCTGGATGTTTTGGCTTACAACATTGTAAGTAATCTGGTCGATTACCTTGGCGCAAATCAAGGGGTATTTTTGTAGTAAACGAAGACGATATGGGTAATCCCTGCCTGGACCTTGTAGCCTGTTATGCTTATAATCGACAGAAATTTATCACCAAACGCCTCGAAATGAACGAAGGTCTCGTTGGCCGTTGGTTCCCGGGAACGCGAAACAATTTACCTCACTGATATACCCGACAATTACATCCGGATAACCTCCGGGCTGGGTGATTCCAATCCGCGTTGCCTTCTGCTTGTCCCAATGATTATGAAAGACGAGCTTTTCGGCGTTTTTGAGCTTGCATCATTCAACGAACTTCAACCTTACCAGGTGGAATTTGTTGAAAAAATTGCCGATACCATAGCATCCACACTTTCAACAGTACGTTTCAACATGCAAACAGCAAGGCTGCTGGAACAATCGAAAATACAGGCTGAAGAGCTGGCAACCCGCGAAGAAGAAATGCGCCAGAACATGGAAGAACTTAGAGCAACCCAGGAACAGAGTGCCCGTAAAGAAGTGGAGATGCAGCACACAATAGAATCGCTTCAGAAAAAATCCAGTTAGTGAGTTTATTCCAGACATTAAAAGTCTGGTGTCAGGATATATGTAATAAATGAAATAAAATATGCGCTTTCTATTTATTGTTCAGGGCGAAGGCAGAGGCCACATGACCCAGGCTATATCACTTCAGGATATTTTAATACGTAACGGACACGAAGTAGTTGAAGTATTAGTTGGGAAAAGCCCACGCCGGGAAATTCCCGCTTTTTTTATCAAAGAATTAAATGCGATATTAAAACATATGAAAGTCCTAATTTTCTGGTTGGCAAGGACAACAAAAAGATACTGCTTACAAAATCAATCCTTTACAACCTGAAAAAAATCGGCACCTTCACCCGCAGTATGCGTTTCATTGCAAACCGTATCAAAGAAACAAGAGCTGAGGTGGTGATTAATTATTATGAACTTCTGGCAGGATTTACCTATCTCCTTTTTAATCCAAAAATTCCGTATTACTGCATTGGCCATCAGTACCTGCTTTTGCACCCTCAGTTTGTTTTCCCCGAAGGGAAAACAATGGATAAATTCTTGCTAAACTTCAATACGAGGCTTACCTCTTTCAGGGCAAAAAAATTTCTTGCACTTTCTTTTATTGAGATGCCCGATAAGCCTGGAAGGAAAATTCATGTGGTTCCTCCGCTTTTGCGCAAGGAAGTGCTTGATGCATCGCCTGGAGATGAAGGTTACATACTTGGATACATGCTAAATGCCGGTTATGCAGATGAAATAATTAAATGGCACGAACGTCACCCCGAACAGATTGCTCACTTTTTCTGGGATAAGAAAGATGCTCCTGAAGACATGGAGGCTCGCCCAAATTTGTATTTTCATAAGATAAGTGATGTAAAATTTTTACAATACATGAAAAATTGTTCGGCATTTTCAAGTACAGCAGGTTTTGAATCGGTTTGTGAAGCTTTTTATCTTCAGAAACCTTTAATGATGGTCCCTACAGGTAACCATTTTGAGCAGGAATGTAACGCATTCGATGCTCACAGAGCCGGTGCAGGGATATTTGATTTCGAATTCCGCCTGGATTTGCTGCTCGATTTTTTGCCAAAATATCAAAAAAGTGATGTGTTCCCTTTGTGGGTTCGTCGCGCAGAACAAAAATTTTTAGAAATACTGACAGAAACAGATAAAGCAAAATAAAGTTACAGTAGATCCGTTTTTTATCAAATCAGATTTATGATCCGGTTAAGCATAACCTTACTTATATTGATGGCAACTACCATTGTGGTTATGCTCAAATTGGCGGACGCACCACCTATGCATTTCTTAACCTTACCAATTCTCCGCGTGTTGCGGCGCTCGGAGGAAAAAAACGTTTCTTTGCCCGATAGCCAGGATTTATCTACACCCTTTCATAACCCTTCGTTACTTAACAGAGATATGCATCATCGTTTAGTGGTGAATTATGTTAATTATTTTGCCGATGTAAATTATGGGTATTTTTCGATTGCCAAGAAATACCGGGAAAAAGAAAATCTGGCTTTCGGTATACACTATATGAATTACGGAAAGTTTACAGAAGCTGGCAGTAATGGCGTTAAAAACGGAACATTCAATGCTGCTGATTATGCATTTAACATCATGTATTCGCGCAAACTCGACAGTATTTGGACTGTAGGAATAAATGCCAAGCCAATTCTTTCGACTTACGAAAAATATACCTCAGTTGGATTGGTATTCGATTTGGGAATTAATTATTACAATCCTGAAAAATTATTTTCGGCAAGCTTGGTATTAAGAAATATAGGATCGCAGATTAAGCCCTATTATGAAAATGATTTTGAACCTGTTCCCTTCGAGATAGTGGCTGGCATTACACAAAAACTGCGTTATGCGCCACTTGCATTTTCAATTACTGCTCATCAGCTGCAAAAACCCGATTTGACCTATGTGATCGACGAACAGGAATCGACCACTATTACCCAGACCGAAATAAAAGTAAGATTGATAAACTGGGTGACCAGTTTATGAGACACATTATATTGGGAGTAGAATTTAATCCAACCAGGAACTTCTTTGTCAGAGCCGGATATAATTACCAGCGCCGAAAAGAAATGACCCTAACCTCTAAAACAGGGTTGGTTGGTTTTTCCTTAGGGTTCGGCATTAAGATATCAAAAATCACCATCGATTATGGCAGATCGGCTTATCATCTTGCTGGCGCCTCGAATCATTTTTCTTTAAGCATCAACCTCGACGATTTTTAGGAACTTTTTTAGGACTTTCGATGTTTTGAAAAACAGTATTTAATCAATTGTCTGTTTAATCCTTATCAAAAAAATAAAAGGCCGAAGTAGCATTCTCCGGCCTTCAATATCAAAACTTTAGTTACGCTATAAGCTCGAAATCTTTCTCATTTTCTTGTTGATGCGTTCTATCGCATCCTCAATCGACTCTTCGGGCTTTATAATATTGTAATTACCCCAAAACTCTTCATCGTAGTAATCGTCTACATGTTCCACAAATACCTGATTGGGTTTTAAAATTTCGTTAA
>JAAUTT010000522.1 GCA_012031335.1 Bacteroidales bacterium
ATCAATTATGGGAAGCATCTCTTTTGGTTGTGCTTTTGTTGCGGGTAAAAACCGGGTTCCCAAACCTGCGGCAGGAATAACAGCTTTTTTTAATCATATATCAGATAATAATTGGTTTAATAACACGAGCATTAATTTTTCGTAGATTGATAATCAGCTTACGGAGCATTTCGTCATCTTCGTACATACCAATGATAGCGCCTCCAGATCCGCTAAATTTGGCAGAAGCGCCACATTCGCGTGCAGTATTTACCAGTTCTAAATTACTGGCAGAAATATTCATGATCTTACATCGTAAATCGAAGTTCCTGTTTATCAGCGAATTTAAAAGCGTATAATTTTGGCCTTGAATAGCTTCCTTTCCCTGTTCTGCAAGAGAGCCAATTTCATTTAAAGTATCTACAGTCAATGGGTCACCGGCAAAGTATCTTTCTTTTAGATTATTGAAAACAGGTCCTGAAACTTTACCAAGTTCAGTTTTATAAGCCATATACAATTTTGGAAGCAATGAAGACTGTATCGTCTCATAATGTCCGTGTCCATTGGTTTCCATATATGCTTTATTGAAATCCATGTAAACACATCCTTCATAAACCTGAATAACCCGGTCTTGTAAACCAGCATTTATACCAAGCTCGTCTGTTTCGGCCGAAAGTATTATTCCCGGAAGAATTTCATCGGGCACATCAACATTATAAAATTTCATTAATCCACGCATCGTAGCAGTAACAATAGCACTCGAACCTGCCATTCCAATCTGCCGAGGTATGGAAGTTCGAAATCGTACAGTGAAATTTTTCCGGGGAAGTATTATATTGTTTTTTTCGCAATATTCGACAAATTTTTAATGGCAGCTTTAATAAGACGGCTTCCGCCATAATAACCGGACAATTTTACCGAGTCCACAAGATGGAATATATTCCTGAATTTATTAGTATCTTCTTCATCCTCTTCAATTATTAATTCCGGAGATTCGTAGATAGAAACTGCCGCTGAAAATTTCGGACAATGATAGAGATGGTTTTACCAAATATCCGTCAGATGGATTCCCAAGTAAACCTGCTCTGGCAAAGGCTCTGCTTTCGATGATCATATTTAAAAATTAATTTGGAAACCGAAATTAAGAAAATTGAGGCTTTTTATTCGAATTGTTTGATAGAAACCCAACAATCATACATAAATTTTTATTACTTGTCATAACTTTTAAAGCTATCTCCGGTTATCGGAATCTTTTCCCCAAGAAATTTAGGAGATTTATTAATGGAAACTTCCATAAATGCTTTAACATTAGCTATCTGTTCGCGAAATTTTAGATAAGAAAGTGAATGATACATTGTTTTATCAGCAATAATTCCAAATGCTTTAAGCTTTTTATTTCGTGCAATGTAAAGAGCTCTCGGCAAATGAAATTCCTGCGATACAATGATCATTTCATTTACTTCAAAAATTTCATGTGCTCTGACAATAGAGTTATAGGTATCAAAACCAGCATGATCCAGAAAAATATCCTGCGTATCAATTCCTTTTTTAAGCAGATAATCTCTCATGTTATTTACCTCGTCATAGGTTATTGTACCATGATCGCCACTTAGTAAAAGTTTCTTCACCTTTTTACTATGATATAACTCAGCGGCCTTATCGAGGCGGTCCCTTAAAAAATCGGAAGGTTCTCCCGAATTTGAAACATATGCTCCCAGCACCAGCGCTGTATAACAAACCGGCAAATCCTTTATTTTACTATAAATAAAAGGCTTAGATATAAAATTAACATATAGATTCAAAGAAATACCAACGCTTAATATGGCTAAAAAGCTATATATAAGATATGTAATAAACTTTTTCATCCTGTTTAGGATTTTAGGATAAAAATAAGTTGTAGTTTCTTTTTCCAGTTGGTAATATCATTTTGATTTTACAATAAAATATTTATACCAAAATCGCTTAGAAGAGCAAATGCAGGCCTCAGTTCGTATGTCTTGAAACCAATTCCCATTCCGGCATTCCATAAAAGCCTTCGTCCGATTTTCCCCTGGACACCCCAAAGAGGCCCGAAAGTTTGCCATGCTTTTATACTACCTGCGGGATAGCCATAACGTCCCTGGATAGAAATATAGGATCCCATTAAAAAATTTTCAGAATAATATATTAGTTTTCTTTTTTCAAATCCTTTATAAATGTAATTCTGCATTTATTCTTGTCTGGCTCTTTCGCATGCAAAACTTTTGTTTTATAACATTCAGATATATTGAAACTTAAATTTTGAATCAGGGAAACACTTCTTTTGAGAGGCCATAATATTGATAATTCTGAGTGTATTAATTTGTTTTTTGAATGAGGGTTATTTAAGATTAAACTATCGTTATATGCAAATAACCCCTGGCAAATTAAAATACACACTAAAACTAAAAGAAATATTTTCATAAGATCTATCCTTTATCCTTAAACAGCACAAATACTTTAATATTCTAAAGCCAATATATTTTGAACTGTTTACGGTAAAATTTCTTATTGGTTGAGGTAGTATAAGTTAAATTTCAGAAAGTTTGAAATTACATGTTTTGGATTTAGATAACATCAGAGCAATCATACCTTAACCCAATTTGGCATTTAAATACTAAGTTTCCCTTTCAGGCTGATTCCGGTGAACTTTTAGCGGGCTTAACCCGAAGCCAGTACACCAGACTTTAGCTCTAAACAAGATATTACTTCGTTATCAGTGCTTAATCCGGTATTAATTTGTAAGATTGCCCCGATGTCTTTCTGTTAGTATTTACTGAAATTTACCTTTAGACTAATTTATGGCTAAGGAAAAATAGCTCAGGAGTTTTCAAAAGATAGGTTCAATTCAACATTCGGCATTTTAATTTTCTTTTTTAAATGAAAATCAGGGAATGAGATCTGGCCCAGATAATAATTTTTAACGCCTTTTATCAAATCGGCAAAAGTTGACCAAAAGCTTTTAGAGATACCTGCTGAATGAAACGCCAGATATAATTCGTTTGAGGCAAATCGGCTCTTTGTCGCAAAATAAATAGGATTTTCTATTCCTCTGTATTTTGATTTATGAAACGATAAGCCTTTAAAATTATATATGCCTTCACCAAAGCGTGCGGTAAATTCAAGGAAAACTCTAAATAATTTATCATCATTGAATTTTCCTTTTCCATATTTACAATGGTGATAGACAAAGGTTTAAGGACTCAACACCTTCACTGCGAAAAACTTCAATGGCTGCCATGTGGATTGCCGTTGTAATATGAAGGTATTTTGCTTCATTTGTTCTTGGTGTATTTGCCGAATAACCTGTTACTTTTCCTTTGTAATAAATCGGATCATAAAATACAAAACCCGCAATTTCACCTCTTTCGTCAAATGCTGCAAATTTCCTCACATCGTTTTCCGGTGCAAAAACAGGCCGACGGGCATAAATCCAAATTTCACGATCAGGAATCTTTTTGCCTTTCAACCATATTGCAGAAACCGATTCGAGTTTTCAATTTCAATTTCATTAAAATTTACTTCCTTAATCACAATTCCTTTCCGCTTTGCCTCATTTCGGGCTCGTTTAATAAGATCCAACTCTTTCCAGTTTCCGGATGTATTGTATGTTTGAACAGGTAAAACAGTTTCACATCCGATACAATTTGACCTAAATCCATACTTGCGGAGCACTGTTGCACAATTTTCGGATATTACTCCAAAAACAACACGGGGATTATCAAGAATAAAATCATTTAGAATTTCTTCGTAATGCTCTAATGCACAAACAGGGTCGCAAAGCACAATTCTTTTAGGTTTGGGAGACAAAATAGGATGCTTAACTGTTACAAAAGCTATATAACCGTGTTTATGAACGAAATATTCCATGCCCTGCTGCAGGGTTGCATAGGAGATTGCTTCTCTGCCATAGTTCCGTATGAAAGTTGAAAACATAGCCCATTTCTCGTTATAATTGAGCAACACAGCTTCTTCTCCTTCAATAAAAGTATATCCCGGAGATGTCTTCAAAGTAGGTAGTTCCTCTTTACCTTTATTCTCATAATTGATTAAAAGAGTATGGCCAGTCGAGTCCTTTTCAATTTTGATATTATCATTCTCAATTGCTCCGGCATTGTGTAGCAGATTTTCAATATCAGCGGAATTACGAGCTATTAACTGCCAGTTTGCAAGATAATCCAGCCAGCCATTATATGGAATTCCCTTGGAAATATTGGTAAAACAAAGATTTCCATCAGGCTTAAGCATTTTAATCAGATGTGTCAATAACCAGATTGCCTGCCTGTTGTCGAGATAATCGAAAAGGCCGCCTGCAACAATTATATCGAAAGGACCAAACTTATTTAACTTTCTAACCGAATGGAAAACATCTCCCTGAACAATTTCCAGGTTGCAGGTGTAATCTTTCATCCTTTCGACCGATAGGTTTAATGCTTCATTATCCACATCGTTCAGACATAAAGAGAATAGCTGATGGTTTAAAAAAGGAACTATTGATAATAAATCACGAGAACCACCGCAAGCAATGGATAGTACTTTAGCTAGAG
>JAAUTT010000008.1 GCA_012031335.1 Bacteroidales bacterium
AAATGATATTGAAAATGCCTTCCGGGTATATTTTTATTCAGTACACAAAAATCTGAAAAGATAACAGCTCCCGGATTACTTAAAAGTCACTACTCGCCTAAAAAGCCATTGTATATAATATCGGAGATCCCTGCTGATTTTCCTGAAAATACAGGCCTGATTCTGCATCAAACATCCCAAATCAGAATGCAGGCAGCAAAAATTATTTATACCTCTCAAAACAACCAATTACTCGAAATAGCTTCTCATTTATTCTCAGCCCTGCATTCAATGGAAGACGATTCCAATATAAAGCAAATTTATATCGAACCGGTTGAAGAGAAGGGTTTAGGCATTGCTATTATGGATAGAATCCGAAAAGCAGCATATCAGTATAAAAACGAAATGGATTAAAAAATCGTAGCTTTCCAGCTTTATTCCAGTACCAGAATTTCTATCAGTTCAAAGAGTAAAGAAAGGGGGAAATACAACTCTTAACAGAAGGGGAATATCTGCTTTAAAATTATTTTATATGGATTTTGAAATTATTTCGATTAACGATCTGGATCAAATACGAAGTTTACAACCAATCGACTGGCCCGATATTATTCCCGACTTCAGTTTCTACCTTAAGTCGGAATATTGTTATCCTTATAAGGCTGTTTTGAATGGAAAATTAATAGCGACCGGAGTCTCAATTATTTTTGAAAAAACAGCCTGGCTGGCACATATCATAGTACATCCCGATTTCAGGAAACAGGGGATTGGCCTGCATATGGTGAATTTCCTGCTCGAAAACCTCCGACAAAAATCTATTACATCCTGTTCGCTTATTGCCACTGAATTAGGCAGACCAGTTTATCATAAGGCCGGATTCAGAGAAGTTACCGAATATACTTTACTTAGGCGGGACCAAAACTGGAATATACCTATTTTTTCAGAATGTATAGCTTCATATAAGGAAAAATACAGAATGCAAATATATAATCTTGACCGAAGCATATCGGGCGAAAACCGTGAAAACATGCTTCAAGACCTTATTTCAGGATCTTTATTGTACCTTCAAAATGATACTGTTTTGGGTTATTACCTGCCGGATTTTAAAGAAGGGCTTATTTTTGCTCAAACCCCAGAAGCCGGGATTGAACTGATGAAATTAAAGTATTCGAAATCTGATACGGCCGTATTACCCTCCGAAAATGTAACAGGAATTAATTTTCTTAAACAAAACGGATTTACCGAAAATTACAAAACAATTATCCGTATGGTTAATGGGAACGATATTTCCTGGAAGCCTCACTGTTATTACAGCAGAATTGGAGGAAATTTCGGGTAATCAGAAATGAATAAAATAACGAAATAATTAATCTTTCTCCAACCAAATCACTTTCTGCTCAGCTTGGTGATGCATGCCAATAATATCCCGGTAAAGTTCGGGACGGCGAGCTTTGATATAACGTGTGCCTCCTGCCAGTTTTAACTTTTCGGCATGGATACCGGCAATTGCCAAATCGTTTCCAAGGTTGCGGCACTCAGCCAGTATGTCACCAAAAGGATCAAGTATCATGGAACAACCATTTTTTAACTGATCGTCGTCCATTCCTATCGGATTTGAGAAAACGACATAAACACCATTGTCATAAGCCCGGGCAGGCAACCATTTCATAAGCCAGTCACGGCCCTTCATACCATCGAACTCCAGACGCAGCGAAGTTGGATCCTTTTCCCGGTTTTCCCATAATGAGGGGTCGACAAAGCCAGCGCCCGGTCGGGTTGACGGAGTACACATGGTAACATGCGGCATGAAAATGATATCGGCACCTAAAAGTTTGGTAGCTCTTACATTTTCGATCACATTATTGTCGTAACAGATTAAAATTCCGCATTTCCAGCCAAACAATTCAAAGATGCAATACTCATTCCGGGAGTAACGGATAAGGGTTTATAAAAGGGGTGTAGTTTCCGATACCGGGCAACCAATCCGTCTTTATCAACACACACATAAGCTTTGAACAGATTATTATCCTTATCCTTTTCGAATAGTCCCGCCAAAACAACCATTTGGTGTTTATGGGCAATTTCGGTTAATTTAGCTAAGCTTGGCCCTTCCGGAATAACTTCTGCTATATCAAGCATCTGGTCCTTGTTCAATTTCCGGGCAAAAGTATATCCGGTAACAGAACATTCATGGAATGCAACAATATTTGCACCCATTGCAGCAGCTTTTGCGGTCAGGTTATCAATAACTGACAGATTATAGGTTTTATCCCCACTCCTATTTTCGAATTGTGCGGTTGCTATTTTAATATCTTGCATATTAGTAGGTTAATTCTGTTAAAGGAACATGTATATATTAGTCGTTTGTAAATAAAACATTAAACTGGATATCTTAGAGCTATTAACAACCTTTAAAAAGTCGTTCTAACCTAAAACTTCATTGTCATTTTCAGGTTAAGCCTTCGCGAAGTAAGATAATTGGGCACAGCAAACACATTTGGTATATTCTCCTGGTTCGAAACAGTCTGAATCCACATAAACGAAGCCTTATTACTGATATCGAAAAGGTTAAAAACCTCTGCCCCTATCCAGAAACTTTTTACCACCGGCCAGAAAGACAGTTTTATGGTTTTGGATAAACCCAGGTCCACACGCCGGTAATTTCCAAGAGGATAAGTAGCATCGAAACGGGAAGATTTTGGAGGAGCTATATAAAAACCCGATCCATATACAAGATTAAGACTAGCTCTCAGGCTGGGGTTATTGGGTAAGTAATCCTGAAAGAAAAGGTTAAAATGGAATAGCTGATCCGTTGGTCTGTGGTAATAACCAGGTTCAATTCTTTCTCCATTGTTGTTAAGATAGTAATCATCATTTATATTCTCCTTAGTACTCAGCAGGGATAAACTTGCCCATGACTCAACTCCCGGAACAAACTCACCATAAAGTTTCATATCCAAACCAGCAGCATATCCTTTGGCATTATTCTGTGCGGTATACCTTATCCGCACATTATCAATCTTATAGGGAATTAGATTTTCGAGATATTTGTAATAAGCCTCGCAAGTGTACTTAAACGGGCGGTCCCATAATGTAAGCATCAAATCCGATCCTACAAGAAAGTGATACGAACGCTGAGATTTAATATTCTTATTAAGTTCTCCTGCAGCATTTCTCATTTCCCTGAACAATGGCGGTTGATTGTATATTCCTGAAGCAGCATAAAAAACAACATCCCTGGACCAGTAAGGCTTTACTGAAAAACGTATCCGGGGACTCAACAAGGCTTCTCCGTTAAGCGACCAGTAAAAAAAACGCAATCCGGCATTAAAGGTAAAGGCCGCCGAAGCATTTTCCCATTTCACAGCATCTTGCATATAGGCTGAAAACCTATTGGTTGAAAGAGTATTTTCGGCTGATGCAAAGCTATTTAAAACGATATTCCGCTCGCTGTAGGGAGAAGAATATCCGGCAGAATCGATATAATCCCATTCCCGCATGCGGTCCTTAAAATGATCGTATTGGTAACGGACCGACCAACTTAATAAATGATTATTTAACTGCCAGTTTCCTGAGTAAGCAACAGAACGGATTTCGGCCTGAAGATAATTCCTGGCATGATTAAGCATTCCTCCTACTCCCAGGTTTAGCAAACTGTCGCCATATGTATCGGAACCTGCGTAAGCATCCAGCTCATTTATCAGATATTCACCCGAAATATCAAATTTTTCCTGTTCGTAGGTCGAATAGGTATTGGCCATCAGTTTCATCCGAAGATCAGCATTAAACTGATATTGAAGCGTTAAGGCACCCATGGCCGAATTGTAAAGGTCATCTTCCCTTCCGTCGTAATAAACTTTCAGGTTATAAATATTGGCATATGTTCCAAAATTGGTGTTTCGGGTTTGCGGAATAAAGGTATAAGCATTGCGTGCATAATTGGTCAGCATCCCCACAGTGAAACGATCTGTTATTTTATAATTCAGCAACATTTGCCAGTCGGTGAAATTTGGCTCATACTCCCCTTTGCTATCGAGGCTACCTAATAATAAGCGTGTAGTTTTATACCTGACACCGGTAATAAGACTCAGATTTTTGTTTTTCGATATTCCTTCCGCCGAAACGGATCCACCCATTAGGCTTACCGAAACACTTGAAGCGGCTTTTTGAGGATTACGATAGGTAACATCGAGCACCGACGACATTTTGTCACCATATCTGGCTTCGAAACCACCGGCCGAAAAACGTATACTTCCAACCAGATCGGGATTGATAAAACTCAAGCCTTCCTGCTGACCACTGCGTATCAGAAATGGACGTACAATCTCAATATCATTTACATACACCAGATTTTCGTCGAAATTTCCACCACGTACGGAATATTGTGAACTCAGTTCATTCTGGGAAAATACACCCGGAGATGTTTTGATTAGCGATTCGAGCGATCCGGCCGGATTTGGTAATAGCTCAAACTCCCTGATTGAAATCCGTGTGATATCCTGATTTCGTTCGGTCTGGTGAATTACCGAAACTTCACTCAATGCTCTGGCTTCTGATATGAATTTTATATTCAATTCCTTGTTTTCGGAAGAAGATAAAGTTATAAACCGTTTTTCAGTTTTGTAACTTATCAGTGAAAATACAACATCATAAGAGCCTGCAGGTAATGAAATCCGATACCTGCCCCTTTCATCGCTTACAGTTCCCTTATTCAGAGCCGGAATGGATATGTTGACAAATGCAATTGAATTCCCGGTAGTATCAGTTATATTACCATACAAACCTGAAGTGGTTTGTGCGACTGCTTCGTTTAAATAATTAACGGAAAACAGCAGGAATAATGCCCATAAAATTCGGTGGTTCAACACTATTTTTTTCTTTTAAACTCGCCGTTTTTCAATGCTTTGATAAATTTCGACCATGCCATCACATCGAAAATAGGATAATAAGGCGATTGTCCATAAGTCCTGTTCTTTTCGAATTGTTGCATCATCACATTCCGGAAGTTCATGTTAGGTGTATTGGAATAGCTGAACAATATCTGTGTTTGTATTATGGCAATATTTAGCTGGGCAGCCTCCATTTCCTTGTGAGAAGGGAGTTCGGCATTGAGCACAGCTGTTTTAAACTCAGCGTATGTTTTCCAGGGAAAATCATAACAGTATTAAGCATTACTGTATCCACATCCATGCGAACCTCTCTCACCATATGCCTGGTGCTGAGCGTCGGAGGTATGGCAATTTTAACCCTTTTAAAACCGATATTTGAAAATATAACCGTATCGCTCGGTTCGACAATAATGGTGTAAAGACCATTCTGATCGCTTACCGTACTTCGTTCACTTTTTTTCACATATACATGAACAAAGGGGATAGCATCGTTAAGGTCGTTTTTGACCATTCCGCTTAGCTGAATATATTGTTCCTTTTCCTGAGCAAGACCTGCCAGAAAAAAATGAGAACAAAAACATGCATGTTATTAATAGCTTGCTCATGAATTCCAATTGTGGTAAAAATAATTAAAATAACACATCGTCCATAAAAGGAAATTAAATATATTTTTGCTTTTGCTTTGCAGATGCCTGTTGGAAACAAATTAAATACGAAAATGTACAAATGGTTGAGCAGATTGAAATAAGTCTTCCTGAATTTAAATCGGGGTTTTCACTTGATTACCAGTTATGTGGAAAAAAATCTCCCCAGTTTTACCTTCAAAAGGACTTCTGAATATATTTATTCAGCATACCTCGGCAGCGCTGGCACTGAATGAAAATGCCGATCCTTCGGTACGCAGGGATTTTGAGGCAATTTTCAATAAACTGGTACCCGAAAATCAGCATTATTACACCCATACCCTGGAAGGATCGGACGATATGCCGGCACATGTTAAATCGTCGGTTGTAGGTCAAAGTATTACCATACCGATAACCAGGGGCAAGTTAAACCTTGGAACATGGCAGGGAATTTATTTATGCGAATTCAGAAATTATGGAGGTTCCAGAAGACTTGTAATTACTATAACAGGTGAATGATTAATGCTACCTTTACAGATAAAATACTAACAGTAAGGAAAAGACGTTTGACGATCTGCAACTTACATCATACGAATCGGCAATGAAACAACTTTTATTAGGCGACGAAGCTATAGCTCAGGGAGCACTGGATGCAGGTATATCCGGAATTTATGCATACCCGGGAACTCCCTCAACGGAAATCATGGAATACATTCAGAAGTCGAAACAAGCCGAAGAAGGTAATGTACATTGCCGTTGGTCGACAAATGAAAAAACAGCCATGGAAGAAGCATTGGGAATGTCCTATGCAGGAAAACGGACTATCGTATGCATGAAACATGTAGGCCTGAATGTAGCTGCCGATGCCTTTATAAATGCCGGTATGACAGGTGTTAACGGAGGTTTGATTGTTGTCTCGGCTGACGACCCTTCCATGCACTCATCGCAAAACGAACAGGATTCGCGTTTCTATGGTAAGTTTGCCATGGTTCCTGTACTAGAACCTTCGAACCAGCAGGAAGCCTATGATATGGTAATTTATGGCTTCGAATTATCAGAAAAACATCAGATTCCTGTATTATTCCGGATCACTACCCGGTTGGCCCATTCGAGAACCGGTCTGGAATTAAAAGCTCCCCGGCCTCAAAACCCGCTTAAAATGCCAGCCGATACACAACAGTTTATTCTCCTGCCAGCCAATGCCAGAGGGAGATATAAACGTTTAATTGCACTTCAGGATGAACTGGAGAAAGAATCCGGAACAAGCTCTTTCGTGAGTTTTATGGAGGGCAAGGACAAAAGTATGGGTATTATAGCAACGGGAATAGCATACAACTATCTCATGGAAAACTTTCCGGGAAATAGTTGTCCGTTTCCTGTACTTAAAATCGGTCAATATCCATTTTCCTCTCAATATGTTGAGAAACTCGTTGCTGAATGTAAAGAGTTATTAATTCTGGAAGAAGGATTTCCATTTGTTGAAGAGCAATTGAAAGGTATTGTTAAAAGCAGTTTAGTCATTAAAGGCCGTTTAAGCGGAGCAATCCCCAGAGACGGAGAACTGAACCCAAACATTATCGCCACATCATTGGGAATCAACACACAAAGCTCATTTCAGGTACCACCGGTAGTCAACCAATCGTCCACCTGCCCTTTGCAAAGGGTGCAGTCATATAGATTTATACAATGCACTCATTGAAGCCACCAGCGAAATGCCCAGGAACCGGGTTTTCTCTGATATTGGATGCTATACCCTGGGTGCTTTACCTCCATATACCGCTATCCATACATGTGTGGATATGGGCGCTTCCATTACTATGGCCAAGGAGCATCGACGCGGTTTGTTCCCAGCCATTGCCGTTATCGGCGACTCTACATTTACGCATTCGGGAATGACCGGGCTGCTGGACGCAGTTCTCGAAAATGCCCCATGTAACGGTTATTATTTCGGATAATGGAACCACGGGAATGACAGGAGGACAAACTTCGGCGGCTACCAACAGGTTGGAACAGATATGTAAGGGCCTGGGCGTGGAGGAAAACCATGTTATAACAATCGTACCACTTAAAAAAAATCATGAGGAAAATGTTAAAATTATCCGCGACGAGATCAATTACAAAGGAGTTTCGGTGGTGATATCCCAGCGCGAATGCATTCAAACCTCGGCCCGTAAGCACCGAAAATGATAATTTAGATAATTGAAGAAGGTGTTTAGTTAATAAGCATATCTGGTCCACAGCCAATACCGCAGCTTTGACAAATAACCCTGACCTTTTATAATTTGATCTGGCTGTCGTCTGTGGTCTGAAAACTCTAAACAAAACTATTCCAAAAAAGCCTAATTCAATTAGATAATTATGAAAATTAAAAAATAAATCAAGATATGATAGGGTAAATTTTTTCTTACCGGTATTAATAATTATTCTCATTATTTCGTTTATAGATTATTAAAATTAACACCATATGAAAACCAAATATTTTTCAGTTCTTTCAATAATAGCAGTATCCATGCTGTTTTCAGCATGCGAAAAAGACGAAAATACTCCCAAGGTTGAACCCATAGCCAAAGCCGATAAGATAAACACTTTTATCTGGAGCGGCATGCACGATTACTATCTTTGGGTTGATAAAGTCCCGGCCCTTACCAATAGTTATTACCTTAGTAATGAGGATTCCCTGAATAAATTCCTGAACAGGTATTCTGATAAAGAAGAATTGTTTTACGATCTTCTTTACGACTATAATAAAACTGACAAATGGTCGTGGATTGTTGATGATTACGAGGAGTTGGAGAAAGAACTCGAGGGGATAACCAAATCGATGGGATATAATTTTATGCTTGCCCGTTATGGAACCGGAGATAAAGTTTTGGGGTATGTCCGATATGTTGTTAAAGGAGCCCCAGCCGACCTTGCCGGTGTAAAAAGAGGAGACATATTTATTGAAGTTAATAATCAGCAGCTTACTACCTCAAATTACTTGGAATTGCTTATAAATTCCGAAACTTATAAGCTTTCGTTTGCCAATGCAGCAAATGGCACCTTGACAATGAACGGCAAAACGGCAAACCTTACAGCTGTTGAAGTAACCGAAAATCCTATTTATCTGGATACAGTGTATACTGTTAATAATACCAAAATAGGCTATCTGGTTTATAATTCCTTTGTTTCCACTTATGATAAGGAGCTGAATAATATTATGCTTAATTTTAAAAACCAGGGTATTTCCAAACTGGTACTGGATTTTCGCTACAATGGCGGGGGATCAGTGCAATCGGCTGTTTATCTTGCCAGTATGATCCACGGCACTTATACAGATAAAACATTTCTTAAAACAGAATATAACGATCTGGTTCAGGATTACCTGAAAAAAACCTACGGTTCAGAATATTTTAATCTACCATTCGAATCTGATATTGTGGATGAAAAAAATGTAAAAACACCTATTCATTCATTAAATCTTTCGGATGTATACATCATCACTTCCGATAATACTGCATCGGCAAGCGAATCGGTTATTAATGGCTTAAAGCCTTATATCAATGTTGTTACGGTGGGTACGGCTACTTATGGCAAGTATGTGGGTTCCATTACGATAAAAGATTTGGATAACAATGGTAATGTTAATCCTAATCATAAATGGGCTATGCAACCCATAGTGCTGAAAATTGCCAATTCGCAGGGAATATCGGATTATGTGAAAGGCTTTACTCCTGATTATGAATTAGATGAAGATATCACCAATCTTTCAGTTTTGGGTGACCTCAATGAACCTTTACTAAATGAAACCATTTCGGTTATTACTGGAAGTGGTAAAAAAAGTGCCCGATCATCTCAAAAACTGGCAGCGGAAAAAATTGGCAAGTCGTACGAGTACCATCATAAAACAGGGATGTTTTATAACGGACATAATTTGAAATTAAACGGATTGCAAAATGATATGATGATTATACCAACTGGCAGGAATGAATCTGCATAAAGATAATCAGATTCGTAATTTCGACATGAAGGAATATTTATGAATAGCATCGAACTGCGCTGCTAATAAAAAACAATTCGTTTAAGGAAGCTGTTATTAAAGCATAATTAAAACAGAAAACCGATGGAAACGAAAAATACAATTGTTGAAGCACAGATGCTTATCAGGAAACCTGTTTCTGAGGTTTTTGAAGCATTTGTAAATCCGGAAATAACCAGAAATTTCTGGTTTACAAAAGGGAGTGGCAGATTGGAAGCCGGCAAAACAGTTACCTGGGAGTGGGAAATGTATAATGTTTCATCGCAGGTAATGGTAAAGGAAATAATACCAGATAAAAAGATTTCCATTTTATGGAGTGAGCCCCAACTACTGTTGATTTTTATCGAATCGCTGGGAAAAATCAAACTTATGTTGTAATTGACAATTATGTTTTGATAGGGATGGTGCAGAAATGATAAGACTGGTAATGGACCTGACAGGTGGATTTACAACAGTAATAGATGGTCTCAAAGCCTATATGGAACATGGAATAAACCTGAACCTGATTGCGGATAAGTATCCTAAAAAATCGGTCAGCGCAAATTCCTGATTTACAATGAAAAAATATTTAATCCGGAGAATTTTATTTTTCCGGATTTTTTATGATATCCCTCGTGCGGATTCAGTCGATAACTCAAACTATCCTGTTAAAGACATTCTTTACCTGAAAATATTGCTTATTTTTAGGGTGAAAAACTACTTATATGCGAATAATCATTCTAATAAGCTTGGCTTTGGTTCAGTTTTCCCAGGCATTAATTGCACAGGAAATCCTGAAATCGCCCGATAATAAAATAATATTCACACTTTATCCGGAAGATACACTCAAATATTCACTATCCCGAAGTGGAGAAATGCTCATTACCCCATCCCATGTGTTTATGGAATTTCAGGGGAAGAAAGCGGTGGGCATCCGTCCTGTTATTAAATCGGTTAAGCGACATTCCATAGCAGATACCATTGTTTCGTCGGTTCCTTCCAAGCGTAAACTGATACCTGATGTATACAACGAAATGATTATAGGTTTTTCAGGAAATACCTCGATAATTATCCGTTGTTATAACGATGGCGCAGCTTTCCGATTTGGATCAACTATGCGCGACAGTGTTGTTATTACCAAAGAACATTTAGGAATCGGATTAAGTTCTGGGTTCAAAAGCTGGTTTCCTGCCATTCAGCCACATGAAGGACTCGACAGATTCCACACAAGTTTTGAAGAAAATTACAAACACATTCCTGTCGGAGAGATCACTTCAGTCGAAACCGCTTTTGTTCCTGTACTTCTTCACTCAGCCAGCGGAACAGCGCTGGCAATAACAGAGTCGGATGTTCAGGATTACCCAGGTATGTTTATTACAGGAAGTGAATCTGCCGGATCACTTCAGGCAATATTTCCGCCTTATCCGAACCAGGAAAAGGTGGCAGGGGAAACATACAAACAAACCGTAGTCTCTTCCAGAGAAACTTATCTGGCCAAAACTGCTGGTAAGCGACTTTTTCCGTAGAGAGTATTTATTATTGCCGGAAATGACAGTGAACTTCCTGCAAATGACCTTGTGTACAGACTTGCCGAAAAGAGCAAAGTTAAAGACATTTCCTGGATTAAACCCGGCAGATGTACTGATGAATGGATTATCGGCATCAACCTTTTCAATGTACCTTTCAAAGCTGGTATCAACACCCCCTCATATAAATATTATATCGATTTTGCTGCCGAAACAGGTATTCCATATATCATGCTGGATGCCGGCTGGTCAGATGTAGACGATCTTTTTAAAATAACACCCGAGATAAATATTAACGAACTTGTTACCTATGCCCGGGAGAAAAAGGTAGGTTTGTTTCTGTGGACCCAGGCGATGACACTCGACAGGCAACTGGATGCTGCCATGAAACAGTTTGTAAGCTGGGGTCTCAGCGGCATTATGACTGATTTATTGACAGGAACGACCAGAAAGCCACTAATTCTACCATCGTATAGCAAAAGCCTGTGCTGACAACCGCTTGATGCTAATGTTCCATGGTGCAACCAGCAATGCGGGGTTTGAACGCACCTGGCCTAACGTATTAACAAGAGAAGCTGTGCTGGGTTCTGAGTACAATATCTGGAGCAACAGGGTAACTGCTGCCCACGATCTTATTTTGCCCTTTACACGCATGCTGTCAGGTCCATTCGATTATGAACCAATCGTTTTCAATAATGTAACACCCGATGCCTTTAAAGCAAGCCAGAACAATGTTATGACAATGAGTACACGTATGCATCAGTTGGCTATGTATGTGGTATACGACAGTCCCCTGCAGATATTTGCCGGCAATCCGGGTTATGCTTTTCAGGAACCTGAATTTACAAGGTTTATGAATAATATTCCTGTTACCTGGGACGAAACACTTATCCTGGCTGGAATATGTGGTGAATACATTGTAACGGCCCGTAAAAAAGGTGCGGACTGGTATATTGGAGGAATGACAAATGAATTAGCACGTGAAATTACTGTTGATTTGAATTTTATGGAGGGAAAGTCTTTTCAAATGATTGAATTTGCCGATGGGATGAATGCAGATAAATTTGCATCGGATTATACAATGGTTGAAAAAGAACTAAAATCCAGAGATATAAAAATCAAAATGGCTCCAAGCGGTGGTTATGTAGCAAAGATAAGTCCTGATAATCTGTAATCTGAAAGCAGTATATTTTCTATCCTGGTAAATCAGTTCTTTTATCCTTAAATTCTTTTCCTTAAAAGAACTTCTTTTAACTACCTTTGCGATTCTTTAAGTCAGGTTTTGTGATGAATTTTTCTCTTTCCTTTCCTCCGCGTCGATATTACCGGATAGCTGTAAGTACTTTTTTCTTCTTAATGGGATTTGCTTTTGCCAGTTGGGCAAACAGAATTCCCGATATCAAACGGATGCTTCAGTTAAATGATGCTCAACTGGGAGGATTGCTTTTTGCGTTACCCATCGGCCAATTGGTAGCCATGGGGTTATCGGGACTATCTTACTAAGTAAATACAGCAGCAAAAAAATACTTACCAATGCTATTCTTGTTTATCCGCTGGCACTTGTTTTTTGGGTATGGCCACCGAATCATGGCATATTGCCCTGGGGCTCTTTTTTATGGGTATGTTCGGAAATATGTGCGGAATTGCTGTAAATACCCAGGGTGTAGGTGTTGAAAGATTATATGGGCGAAGTATTATGGCCTCCTTTCATGGAGTGTGGAGTATGGCAGGATTTACAGGAGGATTGGTGGCTACCCTTATGGTTAGTCTCGACATTACGCCCCTTATCCATTTTCTAATAGTTTTACGGGATTATTCTTTCGTTGCGGATGTCGATGAAGAACTGGGTACTTCCCCGGGATACCAGTCCTGTTAAAAAAGAAGGAAAACGCAATATTTTCAAACCTGGAAAACAGATAGTGGGTATTGGCTTTATTGTATTTGGCAGCATGATATGCGAAGGTACCATGTTCGACTGGAGCGGAATATATTTCGAAAGTATTATTAACCCGCCCAAAGAGTTGGTACGACTGGGATATATTGCATTTATGTTTTCCATGACTGCCGGAAGATTTACTGCAGATAAACTGGTGACCCGATTTGGTGTAAAAAGAATTCTGCAAACCAGCGGTGTGATTATCACCACAGGACTGCTTATTGCTGTTTTATTTCCGGATATTGTTACAGCCACAATAGGTTTTTTACTTGTTGGTATAGGAACATCCTCTGTTGTCCCTTTATGCTATAGCATTGCAGGTCGCAGCAAGGATATGCACCCCAGTGTAGCCATTACTACCGTTGCTTCTATTGGCTTTTTAGGATTTCTGATCGGCCCCCCGCTTATTGGATTTATATCTCAGCTGTCGAGCCTTCGCTGGTCATTTGCCATGATTGCAATACTTGGCATGTTTACAACCATCATTTCGTCGCGGCTAAAATTCAAATAAATACATCATTTTATTGGATAGATCAGGTAATTTTTTGAACCAACTTTACCCAAAGCTGTTATCTGAAAATTAAGCGTTTGAAGGATAAGTAATCTTGATCTACACTACATCACAAATATTTAGCTTCTCAAAAAGAGATAATCAAATCATCATAATTATTTGCTGAAGTATGGCAGGTTTCATTTTACCAAAATCAAAAAAATTGAACTTATGAAAACTCAGGATAAAATTATAAAGACAAACGAGGAATGGAAGCAGATTCTTACTCCCATGCAATTTCATGTTACTCGCGAAAAAGGCACTGAAAGACCATTCACAGGCGAATACGATAAATTTTACGAACCTGGTTCCTATGCTTGTGTTGCATGTGGAAGCATTCTTTTTACCTCTTCGCATAAATATAATTCGGGCTGTGGCTGGCCTGCTTTTAGCGATGCCTCAGATAAAACTCTCATAAACTATATTATGGACCGGAGCCACGGGATGACACGCACCGAAGTTACCTGCAACCGTTGCGATGCCCATCTTGGTCATGTATTTAACGATGGCCCTGCTCCTACCGGTTTGCGATATTGTATTAATTCAGCGTCGCTCAGGTTTATTCCGGCATCCGAAAAACAGAACAGCTAACCGGGAAATTTGCTTTATTTCTGTAAATCTTTTTTGTTAAATTACGCGCCTTAACACTTGAACATAAATCAAATGAAGACAAACATTCTAATTGCTGTATGTATGACTGTATTAGCCTTTTCCTCATGCAAAGAGGGAGAAAATAAGACTTCTCAAACCGAAGAGTTTAAATTCTTTTCGGAACAATTTGCCGATATAAAAATACTGCGGTATCAGGCTACCCGATTTCGACAGTCTCAGTTTAAATCAGAAAAAGCTGCTGTATTTCCTGAGTAAGGCTGCAATAGCCGGGCGCGACATTATTTACGACCAGAATGGCAAATACAATCTTGCCATACGCCGTACGCTCGAAAATATAGTCGAAAGCTATAAGGGAGACAGGGATACATCCGAATTTACAAATTTATGGAGTACACAAAAGAGTATGGTTCTCCAACGGAATTCATCATCATTACAGTTCCGACAAATTCATGCCCGGATTTACAAAGGAATATTTCACTGAGCTTGTCAAAAACTCAAACCAGTCGAAGCTTCCGCTAAAAGAAGAACAATCGGCCGAAGAATTTATTTCAGAAATTATCCCGGTAATGTTCGATCCAAATATATTACCTAAAAAAGTTAACCTCGATTCCGAAACCGACATGGTTGCTACATCTGCTGTCAACTTTTATGATGGAGTAACCGAACAGGAAGCTGTTAATTTTTACGAAGCCATGAAAAACCCGAATGATGAACAACCCCTTTCGTACGGAATTAACAGCAAACTAGCCAAAAGAAATGGCAAACTTGTTGAATTTGTTTACAAGGAAGACGGACTTTACGGACCAGCTATCAGAGAAATTGTAAAATGGTTGGAAAAAGCTGCCACTGTTGCTGAAAACGACTTGCAAAAAGAGCATATCAACAAACTTATTCCTATTATCGTACAGGAGATCTTAAAACCTGGGACGAATACAATGTAGCCTGGGTTAAAGATACACTGTCGTTAGTAGACTTTGTAAACGGATTTATCGAAAATTATGAAGATCCGCTCGGAATGAAAGCCACCTGGGAAGCAATTGTGAATTTCAAAGACATGAAAGCAACCCGCCGCAGCGAAACTATCAGCGAAAATGCGCAATGGTTCGAAGATAATTCACCTGTTGACCCCAGATTTAAAAAGTCGAAGGTAAAAGGAGTAACTGCAAAGGTAATTACTGCTGTTCAGCTTGGTGGTGATAATGCTCCTGCTACAGCTATCGGTATCAATTTACCCAATGCCGACTGGATTCGCAAGGAACATGGTTCAAAATCGGTAACCCTCGAAAATATAACCTATGCTTACGATATGGCAGCTCAGGGTACCGGTTTCCTTGAAGAATTCTCGTTCGATCAGGCCGAGATAGACCTTATAAATAAATACGGCTATATGACTGATAACCTGCATACCGATCTCCACGAATGTCTTGGGCATGGATCAGGTCAACTTTTACCGGGAGTGAGTTCCGATGCTTTGAAGAATTACCAGTCGACCCTGGAAGAAACACGTGCCGATTTATTTGCTTTATATTATCTTGCCGATCAGAAAATGGTGGATCTGGGTCTCATCCCTTCCACTGAAGCTGCTCATGCTGAATACCTGAAATATATCCGAAACGGCCTTATGACCCAGTTAACCCGCATCGAACCAGGGAAAAACATTGAGGAAGCTCATATGCGCAACCGGCAACTCATTGCCAAATGGTGTTATGAAAAAGGTGCCGACGACAATATTATTGAAAAAGTAGTTCGCGATGGTAAAACATACTTCCGTATAAACGATTATGATAAACTCAGAAACCTCTTTGGAGAATTGCTTAAAGAAATGCAACGCATTAAATCGGAAGGCGATTATAACACAGGTAAAAAACTGGTGGAAACATATGGCGTCAAAGTAGATCAGGAACTTCTTAAAGAAGTAAAAACCAGGTATGCAAAATTAAACCTGGCACCTTACAGTGGATTCATTAACCCCAATTTTGTTGTTGAAGAAAAAGACGGCGAAATTACCGATGTTAAAATCGTTTATCCTAACAACTTCGAAAAGCAGATGATGAATTATTCGAAAGAATTTTCGTTTTTGCCAACTTATAATTAATTGAAGCAAAATAATATCGGCTTCATTCAATACTAATTATAGTATTTGATGAAGCCGATTATTTTTTAGCAGGATTAAAATAAACCAAACTGTCATCCTTTCAGCGCAAAGGGAGCAGAAATATAAAGCTAATGGTTATTATCTCTGAAGTGTTTGCTAAACCGCACAATATTCCACTTCTTTATCCAGGGGAATGCCTTCTTCTAGAAATTCCACAATTGATGTGCAAAATACGGAGCCAATGTAGCACCTTTGGTACCCAGACCATTGAAAATGCCAATAATTTTATAGTTGGGATGTAATCCCATTACAGGCTTTCTGTCCTTAACTGCCGGGCGGATACCGGCACAATGACCCGTAATTGTATAGGAACAATCCAATAAATTATCCAATTTGGAGACTAGTTCCTTTCTACCTTCCTCACTGGGATTTTCGTCCAGCTTATCCCAATCATATGTGGAACCCACTTTAAAATTATGGTTACCCAGCGGAAGTACAAAAATTTCCTTCATAAGTATCTTGTCGGATTTCAATTCCTTGCTATGAATTGTAAGAATCTCTCCTTTGGCAGGAACGAAAGGTATCCACGAAAAAAAAGGATTGTAAGCGGCTTTGTAACCCTCGCAAAAATCACCTTATTAAAAGAATGATTTTCCCAGTATAATACATCCCCATCATTAAGCAAATACTTCACTATGGAATGAAGTTTCCAGAAGTATTCCTCTACATTTCAGGTTTTTCTGTATTCCGCTATAAGCTGAGCCATGTCGACATTCCCAGCCATCGATATTTCAAAACCTTTTGAAAAATAGCACCCTGAAGTTTCCTGGTTTGAAAAAGGAAAAACAAGACCCTGAAATTCAGGAGTAGTATATTTTAAATCAAATAATTCAATTTCTTCGGGAGTAGACAGTACCTTAACAATATTTTTTCTGAAATATAACTTACTAGCAAGTATTTTTTCTATTTCCTGGTAGGTAATTTCTGCAAAAGGAAAAATGGAATCGGCCTTCCAGGTCTTTACAAGCCGACGTCCGGTAACAGGATTAAAAAGCCCGGCAGCAACGCTGGAAGCCGAATTTGGATTATAAAGATCGGCAACCAGGAATTTTTTATTTTTTTTGAGCAGGAAATGTGTAAGTAGTGTGCCGGCAATTCCCTGACCAACTATTAAATAATCAAATTCTGCCATAGATTCGGAATTAGCCGGAAATAAGTCCAGCATGAAAATTCAAATATAAGTATGCCTTACACAACGATATTTACTATAGTTTGTTTATCTCATATACAGTCAATCCTTATCAATTCAATGCCTTTAATGATTAAACATATTTTTGCTAATTTCGCCAGCAAACTTACATTTTGAATATAGAATTTTTCGATTACAGTTTGTGGGGCCTGTTTCTGGCGAGTTTTCTGGCTGCCACTATTGTTCCATTCAGTTCCGAAGCGCTGCTTTCTTTGCTGATTATCAATGGTACGGATCCATATACTGCCGTTCTGGTAGCCACTGCCGGAAACTGGCTCGGAGGCATGAGCAGTTTTGGTATAGGATACCTGGGAAAATGGGAATGGATTGAAAAATACCTGCGAATAAAAAAACAGACTGTAGAAAAATGGCATGGCCGACTATACAAGAGAGGAGCTATCTTTGCCTTTCTTAGCTGGCTTCCCGGGGTTGGGGATATTTTTGCTGTTGGATTGGGCCTTTTAAAAACCAACATATGGATTACAGCTATTGCCATGTTGGCTGGTAAATTAACCCGTTATATTATCTGGGGTTGGATTACAGGTCTTGTTTTTTGAGATAATTAACCATTCGGACTTGAATTCCTCATCCTATTTCTCAAATCAGTGATCGATGAACCAGATGTGGTGCAAATTGTTTTGACATTGGATTACTGAATTTAAAAATCATTTGGAATGGAACAAAAAGTAAAATCGATTAGACCCTTTATCGGAGCGAAAGACTTTAACATATCCCGTAATTTTTACCAGGATCTTGGATTTCGGGAAAAGATACTTACAACCAATATGTCCTATTTCGAAACTGGTGGACTGGGCTTTTATTTACAAGATGCCTATATTAAAGATTGGATTGATAATTCGATGATTTTTATGGAAGTAGAAAATGTTAAACAATTTTGGGAGAAATTGATTGCATTAAATTTACCTGCAAAATATGCTGGCGTAAAATTAGTCCCGATACGAGTATTGGATTGGGGCAGTGAATGTTTTGTTCATGACCCTTCAGGTATTCTTTGGCACTTTGGAGAGTTTTCAGGAAAATAAAATCAGTCGATTACACTTTTAACCCGGCTGTATCTTCGATGGCAACGTCTGAACCTTTGTTAAGGTAAAATAGGATAATTTTGAATAGTAGGCAACCGGCAACGATAGAAACAATGGCCCAGGAAACTGTACCTGCCAGAAAAATACCCAGGTAATTTTGCAGGAAATCGGCTGTATGATTACGGAAATAGCCCGGTAATTCGGAGCTGGTAATAGGTAACCCCTCTTTTATGCCAAAAGCAAATTTTCCGACCTGCATAAAAGGGTAAAGAATAACTTGTAAAGGAGTAACCATAATATGCACCGATTGCATAATTACCTGGTTGAGTCGGAATATCAATCCGAAAGTTGTTACCAAAATAAGGGTAAAGCCGAAAAGAGGCGTAATACCGATGCAAAAAGAAGCTGCTATTGCAAAAGCTGTTTTTTGATTATCGAGGTTTTTACAATAAAGAATTAATTGTTTAATCCGCTGTTTATAAAAATCAGCCAGCCTACCGAATAACTTCATGCTTTTTCATCTTTGAGATTTTATGGTAGAATTATTTTAAACCTTCGGTTATTTCAAGAGGCGATTTCTCAATTAACAGATCGACTAATTTAACCAGCGTTATAGATGTTCTGCTTTTTTTAAGAATCGAAAACTCGTAGTTGTCAAAAATAATTTTCTCTTTTATATTGGGTAGTTTCCTGAACTTTACAATAAGACAACCCGCAAGTGTTTCGTACTGTTCTCCCTTTTCAACAGGATGAGGTAGTAGCTCATTAATATCATCGAGGTTTGCCGAAGCCAGCACATGATATTCCTTTTCGGCGATTTTCTCAACAACAGGTTGTTCATTATCGAATTCGTCCTGAATTTCTCCAACCAGTTCTTCCAGAATATCTTCCATTGTTACTATGCCTTCCGTTCCTCCATATTCGTTGATAACCAATGCCATCTGCTGATGTTTCAACTGGAACTCATTCAGCATTTGAGCAATATGCTTTGACTCGGGAACGGCATGGATAGGACGGAGAATACTTCGTAAATCAATCTGATCATTTTTCTGAGTCCGATTAAAATATCTTTAAGGTACACCAATCCAATAATGTTATCCATATTAAT
>JAAUTT010000523.1 GCA_012031335.1 Bacteroidales bacterium
CAATTTTGGTCATCCCTCCGGTATTGTAATCCACATTACCGGTTACAAGTCCGATATTACTTTGCCTGAAATCGGAAAGTTTGTTGTAAACGAGAAATATAATTCTTTTTTCGAGGGTGTAATCGAGCAATCTTTCAATACGCTCTATTTCCTGATTGGCAACCCATTCGGTGTAAAGGGCAAGTTCTTTGCCATATTCGTTGAAATAGGTATCGAACTTGGGATATCTAAAGTATTGCCAATAAAAGCTGTTATACTGAACCCGGTTTTTCCAAAGGTCATATGCAGTCCATTGTAAAACTGACCATGTGTCAATCCCAACTGCAGCAGTAAAAAAGGGATAATAAGCAGTTTCTTCATGTTCATTGCAGAATCCTATACAAAATCGGTTAAAGGTAGAGAATTTATGTAATGTAATGATATATCAAAACATCAAAACCCTATGAATTGTTAAAAAAAAATCTTAAGTTAAATAGCCCCGATGATAAAGACAGTGTTTTTTTTTACTTTTGAATACATGTATAGATTAAAATATCCCGAACTTTAATTCAATTAAAAAATAAACAAATGAAGCAATTTATTTTTCTCGTAATTACTATTGCTGCAGCTATTTCGGTATCGTTTGCCCAACAAAAAGGCGCTAACCTGTCCTTTGAAAAAGAAACGCATAATTTCGGAAAAATGGATGAGTCGAAAGGTACGGTTTCGTATACCTTTAATTTTACCAATACCGGGAGTGAACCCTTATTTATATTGAGTGTGCAGCCTTCGTGCGGTTGTACAACCCCTGAATGGAGTAAAGAACCTGTTGTGCCGGGAGGGAAAGGATTTATTAAAGCTACTTTTAATCCCGCCGGAAGACCAGGCCCCTTTGTAAAAAGCATCAATGTAGTTTCAAACAGCGCTACAAACAGTGTCATATTAAAAATCTCCGGAGAGGTCATCGGCAAGGAATCGACAGTTGAAGGAAGATATCCTTTTAAAGTTGACAACCTCCGGTTCAGTTCTTTATACATTTCTTACGGGAAACTGGCCCCAGGTAAAGTTGGAGCACGTACCCTTGAAATTATGAATACCGGATCAGAAAACATAGCCATTACTTTTCCCAATTTACCGCCTTATGTTGAAATAATGGTTAATCCATCCACATTAAAACCCAAACAAACTGCAACTATGGTGTTTAGTTACATTGCTTCGCGCAAGAACGACTGGGGTTTTGTTTCGGATGGTATTGAATATGCCTTGAATGGAAAAAAAGATCCTAAGTATCGCATAAACCTGTCGGCAAACATTGAGGATGATTATTCGAAAGCCTCTCCACAACAACTGGCAAATGCACCCAAACTTGCTATAGAAAAAAGATCTTTCGAGTTTGGAACTATAAATGCAGGAGCTAATATTGCCATAGCCTTCAAATTCAAAAATGTTGGGAAAACCAATCTGATAATTCACAAGATAAATGCACAATGTGGTTGTACTGATGTTAAAATTAAGGAAAAGGTTATTAAACCCGGAGCTGTTGGTGAGATTACCGGCGTTTTCAGTTCAGCAGGACAAAAAGGAATGGTTAACAAATCGATAACACTCCTTACAAACGATCCGCAAAATCTGAATATGGTTCTGTCGGTAAAGGGAATTGTGAATTAGAGTTCATTACCAGCATTTTTTATTTCATTAAGAAATGAAAAGAAGAAATAAAGGAAATAAAAGTAATGTATTCAAAAAAAGTCTTTGATTTAAATAAGGATTTTTGAAATTACAAAAGCAATTTCATTCTAATAATAATTAATTTATAAGCTTACCATTACTATTCAGCGTAATAATAACAGGATAATGTTCGGTATTAAACAGATCATAAAAACTACTGTTGTAAATATCACCAAGCACAAGTGTGTTTTCGCCGTTGGGACAAACCGACTTTACCCTGAAATCAATTCCCGGGAAAATTATATCAGAAGTAAATGAGGTTCCAGTTTTTTGTAACGAAATAACTTTGTTTTCATGAAAAATTAAATAATGGTCATTGTATTCGCGGCAACTGATTTTCGCATCAAAGTTATTATTGTCAAATCCTTCAGTGCCAAGATCAACCTGTTGAATCCATTCCTGCTTGAAATCAGAGGATAATTTTAGAAAATTAAGATAGCTGTTACAACCTCCACACGACCAGTCGATATTAAAACCATATATCAAATAACCTGTGCTTGTTACATGTATTTTGTACAAATTGCGTTTTTCAATTGGAATGGCTGCGAGTGTATCGTTTTTAATGGTTTTCTTAAGTATATTAAATTTTTCGTTATGGTTTGGGTAGTAATCGTTGGGATTTTCGTTAACAATCATTACATAAGCTGAGTCGTTAATATAGCATAAATCGGTACATGGAAATGGTGCCTGATCATTCTTATACAAATCTGTTTTGTTTTGGAATTCCAGCAAATTATTGTATTTCAATCCTGTTACGTTATAACCGTCAATTTCGGTTATCAGAAAATTTCCTTTATTTGTTTGGATTATATGACCCTGATTGCCTGAATATATGTTCACTTTTTTTAGCAGATCGGCATTGGTGTTGATTTTTGATAATCCGTTATCTTCCAAAAGAATGAAGTTTTTGTCCTTGTCAACCATAAAGTCAAAAACATCTATAAATTCATCGTAATATTTAATTTCCCTGTTATAAAGAAGGGTAGTGTCTTCCATTTTGATCAGGTTAAGGCTCGATCTGGTTCCATAAAATGAATAGATATAATTTTCGGATGCCCAAATGATATAGCCTTTTGAATAAGTGCTTTTATCGCCTGGTATTTTACCATATACCTTTGCGTATAAGGTTGCCTCACCGGTCTTTTCATTGTTCGAAGCTTTTAAATTAATTGTATAAGTTCCGGCCGGGAGAAAGCAATGGTAAGTTCTTTCTTCATACGAGCGGGTACCATCCCCAAAATCCCAGGTATATGTCAGGACCTTATTTTCGGTAATGGCAAAAAGTGCATGTTTGTATTTACAGGAATATCAATGGTGTCGACGGAGTACAAATTTGGCACATAAATACGGATGTCGGGGGTTAACGTGTCAAACTCCCTTTTGCACGAAAACAATGCGAGAATAAGTGTTAAGCCATAAAAAGCGTTTCGAAATAGCAATTTCATATAGTCTCTTTTTAAAAATAGAACCTTAGAATGAGTCCGGTATCTGTTAACAGATGCTTTATTGTTTCATCTTTTGAGTTATACGAATCATTATTGTCATTGACTTTTGTATAAAAATAAAGTAATCCTGCTTCTCCTGCCAGGCTGAAATGTTTTCCGAAAAAATATTCACCGCCAATTGCTGGTCCGAATGAAAACCGCTTTTCTTTGGTCTGATACATTTCGGAACTATAACCGGATCTTTTCTCTTCAGTAAAAATATTATCATAACCTGTTTTAAACCCCAGAAAAATAATGGTTTTTTCTTTTCGCAGCAGGCGATAACTTCCTAAACCGATATGAAATCCTGTACTAGATTCTTCATCATTTTTGTACCGGATTAAACCTGCAACAGGTTCCATGCGGTATTTGGATTTAAGGTTAAAGGTAAATATAACTTTGTTTGACGGGATTATGGAGTTGTTCATGCCAAGGTCAATTAATTTGAACTGTTCAACATGCAATCCAATACCAAAATTTCTTAAAGAATCCTGCGAAAATAGCGCTGAAGAAATTGAAATTATAAAAATAGCAGTCAGGTAGAATAGTTTTTTCATTGATGTAATTTACTGGTTTAGCATCCATCATACGAAACAGGACCAAATACGTTATAAATGTTCATCGTAATTTAATGATTCAATATAATAGCCATGATTGTGAATTTCATCATTTAGATAATGATCGCCGTAATATGATAAATTAGTATTTTTGCCCAAAATAGTTGTATGCACGAACACGAATCATTAAAAGTGCCTTAAAAGTCAACGAAGGTGTGGCACAACCACCATCGGTAAGCGACGATTCGGTAAAACAGTTTGTTAAGAAAAAGCGCAATAAAATCTCCGTTCAGGAATATATCGATGGTATAATTTCGGGAAACCGCACCCTTCTGAGTCAGGCTATTACCCTTGTCGAAAGTAGTTTGCCGGCACATACCCACTTAGCTCAGGAAATTGTTGAAAAATGTTTGCCATACTCAGGGAAGTCACTTCGAATCGGCATTACAGGTGTTCCCGGCGTAGGAAAGAGTTCCTTTATCGAGACTCTTGGCAAATATCTTACTACTTCCGGCAGGCAGTTGGCGGTGCTGGCTATCGATCCATCCAGCGAACGATCGGGAGGTAGTATTCTGGGTGATAAAACCCGCATGGAGGCCCTGTCGTCGGATGTCAATGCTTTTATCCGGCCTTCCCCATCAGCAGGTTCATTGGGAGGTGTTGCCCGGAAACCCGCGAAACCATAATTCTTTGTGAAGCCTCAGGTTTCGATACTATATTCATTGAAACAGTAGGAGTAGGGCAATCCGAAACAGTAGTACGATTCGATGGTCGACTTCTTTTGCT
>JAAUTT010000524.1 GCA_012031335.1 Bacteroidales bacterium
CCATTGATACCTGGGGAGTAGATTATGGTCTGCTGGCCGCAGATGGTAACTTATTGGGAATTCCTTACGCTTACCGCGATTCGCGTACAGATGGCATGATGGAAGAATTCTTTCGCCTTATACCTCGTGAAACGGTTTATGAATATACCGGAATACAGTTTATGCAGCTAAATACCTTGTTTCAGATTTTTGCTGCTAAAAAATCGAATAATTCCTTGTTAAACCATGCAACAGATTTGCTTTTTATTCCCGATTTGCTCAACTATCTGTTCACCGGAATTAAGAAGACCGAGTTTTCCTTTGCTTCCACCTCACAACTGCTTAATCCTGTTACGGGTAATTGGGAAAACAAACTGTTCGAAGCCATGCAGGTTCCGGTTTCGATCATGCAGGAAATCATTCTGCCCGGAACAATACTTGGAACCATCAGCCCTGGTGTATCCGGTGAAACAGGAGCAGGTAAAGTATCGGTTGCCGCTGTTGCCTCGCACGATACAGGTTCGGCTGTTGCTGCTGTGCCGGCCCTGGGTAAAAACTGGGCTTACCTGAGCTCAGGAACCTGGTCGTTGATGGGGATTGAAGTGGACAAACCAATTATCAACAGCAAATCGCTGGAATACAACTTTACAAACGAAGGTGGCGTCGACGGGACCATACGTTTTCTGAAGAATATCACCGGTATGTGGTTGTTGCAGCAAAGTAAAAAAAGCTGGTCCGAAACAAAAGATTTCAGTTATGACGAATTGATAGCGATGGCCAAAAATGAGAATAATTTCCAATGCTTTGTCGATACCGATGCACACGAGCTTATGAACCCTTCGGATATGCCTGCCGCAATTCAGAAATATTGCAGCCGGACTGGTCAGCATATTCCTGATACCATTGGTAAAATTGTACGCTGCATTTTCGATAGTCTTGCCATGAAATATAAATTTGTTCTCAACCAGCTGCAAGAATTATCTCCTTTTCCGGTTGAAGTACTTCATATTATCGGGGGAGGATCAAAACAATATCTGAACCAGATAATAGCTAATGCACTTGGAATCCCGGTGGTGGCCGGACCCGCCGAAGCAACTGCCATAGGGAATATCATGATGCAGGCCCGGGCAACAGGACAGGTAAAAGATATTACTGAAATGCGCAGCATCATTGCTGGTTCTTTTACAAGCGAAACCTTTTATCCACAGGACACCAGGCTTTGGGATGACGCATTTGATAAATACCTTAGGGTAACTTCAGATAATAACTGATGAATATCAAAATGTCTAATATCTTCCTGAAATAGGGTAAACAATTGATTGCGGATTTCTGTTAATACACATATTCAAAAATCTATGCGCTCAGGATTCGTAATCGTGCTGCTTTTATTTACCTGTTTCCACATTGCCGCCCAGCCACTCAACGAAGGTAAAATCAACCGACTGGCCGCATATGGAAAAGTTTGGGGCTTTCTTAAATATTACCACCCACAGGTTGCTACAGGAAAGTTCGACTGGGATGCCACACTGGTAAATAATTATTTTTCGGTTAAGAATCTAAATTCCAATATAGAGCTGAATCAGAAAATATCGCGACTGCTCGATTCTGTGGGATATGTTCCGGCAAACAGATCCAAAGCGCTGGACTTCCCCGATAGCCTGAAGAAAAACCTGAACCTGGCCTGGATATACGACACCTCGGTACTATCCTTTTATAACTCCAAAAGACTGCAGTATATTTATGAAAATCACCAGCCGGTTAACAATGTTTATGTTACCAGGCAGCCAAGGGTTGGCAATCCGGTTTTTAAAAACGAAAAATATACGAAGACCTTGTTTTACCCACTGAACCATATCGCATCCTTGCATTGTTCCGTTACTGGAATGTTATTAATTACTTTTTCCCATACCTTTATCAAACCGACAAAAAATGGGATCAGGTTTTAAATGATTTCATCCCACGTTTTATTAATATTTCGAGTGATTATGAATATTTCAGAAGATCTCAGGAACTTGGTACTCAGATAAACGACGGACATGGATTGGTTTACAGCGGCCGGTACAATTATTTTTCAAAACTCCATGTTATTCCGGCTAAGTTTTACACCTTCGACACAACCACCTACATTATTGATTTCTTAAACGATACCATTTGCCAGGCAGCAGGCCTAAAAAGGGAGATATCCTTAAAAAAGTAGACCAGTTTGAGACATCTATTCTTACGCGCTCACCATGCCAGGTATATGCCGGACATCGAACCATACCTATCTCAACTATAAACTCGATCAGTGGATATCTCTGGTGAAAACCGATTCGGTAACCCTTGAAGTAATAAGGAACGATAGCACAATTAAAACCAGGATTGGCACTGTAAATAATCATAAAAGGATAAACCAGCGACCCGATAAAAGGTATGCTTTTACAACCTGGAAACTTATTTCGGATTCGATTGGATACATCAATATGGGATTGCTTAACCGGTTGGATATTAATCCTGCCTACAAAAGATTGAAAAACACAAAGTATCTGATTATCGATAGCAGAAATTATCCTCATTGGGTAGTATATCCGCTTGCAAAAAATTACTGAAGACACGAAAAAGCTTTATGCATATCACTGAGCCGGATTATGATTATCCCGGACATGTAAAATATATTTCGCCCCTGAAAGCCGGTTTGGTATATAACCCAAATTATTATCAGGGAAAGATTATTATTCTCTTAAACAGTGAAAGCATGAGCCGGTCGGAATTTACAGCTATGGCAATGATGCAGGCCGAAAATGTGACTATCATCGGATCGCAGACAGCTGGTGCAGATGGAGATGTTTCCGTTTTACCCTTGCCCGGTGCAATTTTCACCTATTTCTCAGGCTTGGGTGTATATCATCCCGATGGCTCCGAAACCCAGCGAATAGGCTTGGTTCCCGATATCAAAATAAAACCGACACTGCAGGGTTTAATAAACGGTGAGGATGAATATCTGGAAAGAGCCCTGGAATATATCAGGACAGGAAAATAGTGGTTACCTGGTATATTGTCTTTCTCCAAAAATAGAACTCCCTACCCTTACAATGGTACTACCACAGGAAATAGCAATTTCGAAATCGGACGACATACCCATGGATATTTCCTTAAATCGGGAACATTCGAGAAATAGCTTTCCTTTATTTTTGAAAAGATGGATACAAGATCACAAAATTCTTGTTTTACCAGTTCCTCATTATCGGTATAAGTTGCCATTCCCATTAAACCGCAAACCTGTATATTTCTGAAAGATTTAAACGTTTCGCTCTCCATACATTCCAAAACCTCGGCATGCGAAAACCCAAACTTTGTTTCCTCTTTGGCGATATGGATTTGAAGGAGACAATTTATAATACGGTTATGCTTTTGGGCTTCCTTGTCTATTTCCTTTAACAGCTTTAACGAATCAACCGACTGAATGCAATAAACAAACGGTGCAACATACTTCACTTTATTGGTTTGCAGATGCCCGATGAGGTGCCAGCGGATATCCTTTGGCAATGTTTCATATTTGGGTACCAGTTCCTGAACCTTATTTTCACCAAAATCTCTTATTCCGGCATTGTACACTTCAAGTATCTCATCATTTGCCTTGGTTTTCGAAACGGCCACCAACTTTACATGAGGAGGTATGAGATTCAGTACCTGGTTTAGATTTTCAGTAATGCTCATTACATATCAACAATCACCTGGTTTTGAACTAAGTCATCAAATGTTTGACGTTCGCGGATAAGGTAATCCTTTCCTTTCATTATCATTACTTCGGCTGGCTTTAAACGACTGTTATAATTCGACGACATAGAGAAACAATATGCGCCGGCATTCATAAAAGCAATGTAATCTCCCTCGTTAATTTCGCTTATTTTGCGGTTCCAGCCAAATGTATCGGTTTCGCAGATATACCCTACAACAGTATAAATCCGTGGTTTGCCCTCCGGGTACGAAACATTTACAATATGGTGATACGAATCGTAAAACATCGGTCGGATAAGATGATTTAACCCTGTATCCAAACCTGCAAATACAGTAGATATCGTGTGCTTTACAACGTTAACCCTGGCTACAAAAATACCAGCTTCGCTCACCAGAAATTTTCCGGGTTCGAACTGCAGGGTAAGCTCACGGCCGTACTCTTTGCAAAACTCGTTGAACTGCTTGGATAAATCACTGCCCAATTGTTTAATATCGGTAAATAATCATCGGGTTTATAGGGTACTTTAAAACCGGATCCCATGTCGATAAACTGAAGATTAGGAAAGTTCTTTGCCGTATCCAGCATAATCTGCGACCCTTTCATAAACACTTCCACATCGAGAATATCACTACCGGTATGCATATGGAGCCCTTCCACATTCATTTTGTGAAGTTCTACCATCCGGAGTATATGTGGCATCTGGTAAACTGATATACCAAACTTCGAATCGATATGACCGGTAGAAATCTTGGAGTTTCCACCTCCCATTATATGAGGATTTATCCGGATACTGATTGGAATAGTGGCACCATACGCCATTCCGAATTGTTCCAGAA
>JAAUTT010000525.1 GCA_012031335.1 Bacteroidales bacterium
CACCCCTAACGGGAACGTAATTATTTGTTACTTACGATAACCAGGGGTTCATATCCTTCGGGTTGCTGTTTTGCTTTTCATTTACGGCGTAAAAAGCATTGTTGATGAGATTAAGAAGTACCCTGCCGATATCCTGGGGAGTGATATTGATTTTGGGAAGAGATGCATCAATCCGTTTTAAAAAAAATACCAGATTCTGATTCATTTGATGCAATAGTATTCACTGTCGCTCATCGAGATTATAAATCAATAGATTTTCCAAAGTGGCTGAATAATTTTAATAAAAAGGGATAGTATTAGATTCAAACAATGTATTGATTGAATCACAAGAGATGAAATTAAAAAATTAGGCATTAAATTATTATCAATAGGAAGAGGTTAACATAATGAAAAAAGTATTAATAACAGGGGGCGCAGGATTCATTGGTTATCATTTGGCAGCCCATTTAATTAGCAAAGGATACAAAATTGATCTTGTCGATAATTTTGTGCGAGGTGTGAAAGATAATTTTATTGAAACACTATCGGAACATGAAAATGTTAATCTTATAGACCTTGACTTATCAGAGTTTTCCTCTCTAAACTCTTTAGATAAAGATTATAATTTAATATTTCATTTAGCTGCAATCATAGGCGTTCAACATGTATTAAAAGCTCCTTACGATGTGCTAATCAAAAATGTTGATTTATTAAAAAATGTTATTCAATTTGGAAGGGAACAAGAAAATTTGAACCGTTTTGTGTTTACCTCAACAAGTGAAATATACGCAGGTACTTTGAAATATTTTTCCATGCAAATTCCGACACCGGAAATAACCCCATTAACTATTTCAGATTTATCAGAAAGCAGAACATCTTATATGTTGTCCAAGATTTATGGTGAAGCAATGTGCTTGCATTCAGGACTTCCAATAACCATTGTAAGACCTCACAACTTTTACGGGCCAAGAATGGGATTGTCGCATGTGATCCCTGAACTGTTTAAAAAAGCTTATTTTACAAATGATCAGCATCTGGAGGTTTTCTCACCAGAACACATGCGTACATTTTGTTACATTGAGGATGCTGTCGAAATGATGTGCATGCTTGCCGAAAGTGATAAAACAGAGGGTATTGCCTATAATGTTGGCAATAGTTCACCAGAAATTACAATCAAAGAATTAGCTGAACAAATCATTAAGATTTCTGGGAAACCGCTTATTATTAAACCTGGAAGGACAACAAGTGGATCCTCTGAAAGACGATGCCCTGATATGGGAAAAACTTTCGAGGCAACTGGATTTAAACCTAAGGTTGATATATTATCCGGATTACAAAAACTTACGATTGGTATAAAGAAAATATATTTTTAAGAGAAGGAATAAGCGCCATTTAAATTAGTCCTACCTTATAGATTTGTAGATAAAATGCACAATTCTATTTCCGTTATCATTCCAGTTTTTACCAGGAGCGCAATCTTTTTAGTTTGTAAATCCGAAAATTGGGTAGGTACCTTGTTTTGGAATTTGCGATATTTAGCTAGTAATTAATAGTTATTTATTTACAAAAGCCTATGCTATTCAATTCGTTGCAATTTTTATTGTTTTTTATAGTTGTAACTTCCTTATACTTTCTTCTTCCCTATAATAGAAGGTGGGCATTATTACTTTTAAGTAGTTGCTATTTTTACATGGCTTTTGTACCCATATATATACTGATTTTGGGTTTTACCATAGTTATTGATTATTTTGCTGGAATCTATATAGATAAAAGTAGGGGGAGAAAACGTGAGTTGTATTTAATAGCAAGTTTGGTTGCAAATATCAGTGTTTTAGCAATTTTTAAATACTATAATTTTATTAATGAGAACTTTTCTGTTTTACTAAACGGATTTGGACTTTCCAATCCAATTCCGTATTTATCCATACTTCTACCGATAGGGCTTTCATTTCATACTTTTCAAGCCATGAGTTACACTATTGAAGTATACAGAGGAAATCAAAAACCAGAACGACATTTTGGAATATATTCATTATATGTTATGTTTTATCCGCAATTAGTTGCGGGTCCTATTGAGCGTCCACAAAATTTATTGCATCAATTTAAAGAGAAATATAATTTTGATTATGATAGAATAACCAGCGGGTTACGATTAATGGCATGGGGTTTATTTAAAAAAGTTGTTATTGCTGACAGACTTTCAACGGTTGTAGATGTCGTGTTTGCAAATCCCTCGCAATTTAACTCTTTAATGTTAATTATTGGATCCATTTTTTTTGCGTTTCAAATATATTGCGACTTCTCAGGATATTCAGATATGGCTATTGGTGCAGCCAGAATTATGGGTTTTAAATTAATGACAAATTTTAGCACTCCTTATCAGTCAAAATCAATAAATGAGTTTTGGAAACGTTGGCATATATCCTTATCAACCTGGTTTAAGGATTATTTATATATAAGTATCGGAGGAAATAGGGTTACAATTCCAAGGTGGTATTTAAATTTATTTATTGTTTTTTTGATAAGTGGGTTGTGGCATGGAGCAAATTGGACGTTTTATTATTTGGGGAGCATTACATGGATTTTTCTTGGTGTTTGGGTTGTATACAAAGAAATTTTAGAGAGATTTTGAATAAAAAGTTATTATTAGACAGGATTCCCTTTCTCCAAGTTATTACGACATTTGCTTTGGTCACTTTTGCATGGATTTTTTTAGAGCTCCAAACATAACTTATGCTCTTGTTTATATTAAACAGTTATTGATCGGAATACCAAACTTGTTCGGAAATATAAACAATTTGGGATTATTGTTTAATGATTTGAATATCCCTGGAATTGAATGGTTCGTTTCAAATATTTTCTATTTCTTTATTATTAATTATTGAATATACTCAAACAAAATTTCAATTCGTTTCCAGAATCCTAATCGGTCCAAAATATATCAGGTATCCATTCTATTATTTTTTAATTTTTTCATTGTTTTTTTTGGGTAAGTTTAATCAATCTAGTTTTATATATTTCCAGTTTTGATATATGTTTAGAAAACTACTTTTGAAAATTATTTTATTCCTGTTACCTGTATTCATTGTAGTAGTTTTGGTTAATGTAATTGTAGATTCTGCTTTTGTTTTTAATAAAAGAAGTGATGAGATTGCAACCATATTAATTTCAGGTAAAAATGTCGGTATTAAATATTTGCCAACGGAATGGGGTAGCTTGCAGGTAGAAATAGTTGAACAAAGAATTAAGGCGAACCAAAAAAAAGGTAAAGATATTGTTGTTTTTGGAACAAGTCGTTCCGCTGAGATTCATGAAGACTTATTTGTCAATAAATCTTTTTTTAACTGTGCTTTACCTGGAGGTAATATTCTCGATTATATTGCACTTTTTGAACTTTATAGATCAAACGGATTTTTACCACAATATCTAATTATAAGTATTGATCCTTGGACATTTCATGCGCGAAAACCAATTCAGGTTCAAAATGAGACTTTTTATATAACAGATCTTGATAATGAATTATACCCTTCTGCTGATTTAGTTATGTTATCGAATAAGGGAATCAGGCATTTAGGTGTTAACTATAATTCTGATGAAAGTAATAAATTCCTGGAGAAATTTTTGGATTTCTATCAGCTTCTCAGCCCAGGTTATTTTCAGTTAAATATCAGAGATTTTAATACTCCCCCAGTAATATTCACTGACAGTTTTGCATATAATTCTTATTTTATTCTACGTAAGGATGGGTCCTACTCAAATAATAAACAAAATAAAATTGATAGTGTAAAATTGAAAAGCATATTGATAATTTTATTAAAGCAAATAAAAATATGCTTTTTATATCAATGATAATGCTACAATTTATTGGGAAATATTTGAGAAATTTATAGTTACTCTTAAAGCCCTAAATGTTATACCAATTATTTACATATCACCTGTAAATCCTTTGGTTTATAATCAATATGTTAAGGGTGAAAATGTTATTTTAGAATTTGAATTGGACAAGTGTTGTAAAAAAAATAGAATATTAAAAGTTGGATCGTTTAATCCTCACACATGTAATAGTTCAGATTGGTCAAAAAGTTTTATTGATGCTTATCATCCTGTAACTTCTGTTGTTGAAGAATTATTTAAATCACATAGTAATGATTTTAATAAAATTGGAGTGGAAATTGCTAACTAAAGATCTGAAATGAGTATTTTATGAATAAGCCAATAATAGTAGTAGTAGCGTATAACAGACTTAAACCCATTAAACGGCTATTAAGCTCACTAGACGGATCTTTTTATCCTGCAGGTAATATTCAATTAGTTATTTCAATAGATTTCTCAGGACAAAAGGATATTATTGAATATGCGGAAAAATTCTTGGCCGAGACAAAGTAGTCTTGCGCATGAAGGCTTTCGTGCAGCAAAAGCTCGGGAAATATGCCGCAGCAGCTGACACTCTAAGCACATATCTCCGCAACAATCCTAACGACTTCCTCGCTCTTACTGATAGAGCTGATTACTATTTCAGCAGAAGCTCTATCATCAAGCTTACAAAGA
>JAAUTT010000526.1 GCA_012031335.1 Bacteroidales bacterium
TTGCCTGTCCTATATTATTCTGTTGGCAAAAATCCTTGTTGGTCATCCCGCTTTCTTTGCAGCTTTTAATTAGCGAAAAACATCTTTTCCTGTTGTTCCAAATTTGATAGCTTTTTCATAATATTGTTTTGCGCTAAAGCTATTGCCTTGAGAAGAGTTTTGCAAGATGGGGTTTACCGGAGCATTACAATACAAGGAACCATAATTAATAAGTTTTTTACACAGAATATAAATATTATTGAATGGTTTGATCCAATAATATTATTACTAATAACAATTTTGGGATTATCTGTAATCAAAAAATGGTTCCCATTTCTGTTTAGTGTATTGAAGGGCAATATAAATATTTTAGACTTGCCCTTTAAAAATCGCCGGACTTAAATTAGATTATTAAAGTTAAGAAAATATGTTTTAAATCAAACTGCATGGGGTTCTGGATATTATTTTAGGGTTTTACTGTCACAAATTTTTAGCTTTTTTGAATTTTATTATATCTACCTAAAAACATGTAGATTAGAATCATGGAACTATTATTTTTATTGCGACTATTGAATGAATTTCCTCAAAAGAGATGATATATATTCCAGCAGAAATTGATGATATATCAATTTCAAATGGGTTTGTAAAAACTTTCTCTTTGCGAACCAAGCATCCAGTAATTGAGTAAATTTTGTAATAATCAATGGAAGAAGGTATAGTATTAGACTTTAAAATAAGTTTATTATCCGCTTTTATGACTATGAAATTCTGTTTGACAATACTATGGATATCAGAAATAAATGATTGTTTGGAGATCTCAACCTTACAGATCCCGGTAATATTTGAACCATCTGCAGCTAATGCGGTAACAGTAACATCACCATTAGTAATGGCTTTCAAAAGACCAGATGAATTGATGCTGGCCTGCCCAGTTCCATTTGTAACAGACCATGTAATAGTTTTATTAGTTGCGTTGGAAGGCATAATAGCAACATTCATTTGAAGAGTACCTCCGTTTGTATTAATTGTGGTAGCATTATTTGCCCCATATACATTAATTGAAGTTACAGGCACAATTTGACCAGAAATAGTAACAATTAAGGAACCTGAAATACCGGTACCATCATTAGCGGTAGCTTTTACTGTAACATTACCGTTAGTAATTGCTTTCAGAAAACCGGATGAATTGATGCTGGCTTGACCTGTTCCGTTTATAACCGCCCATGTAACGGTTTTATTAGTTGCATTGGAAGGCAAAATAGCAGCATTCATTTGAAGAGTACCACCGTTTGTATTAATTGTTGTAGCATTGTTTGCTCCACTAACCTTAATTGAAGTTACGGGTACAATTTGACCAGAAATAGTAACAATTAAGGAACCTGAAATACTGGTACCATCTTTAGCTGTAGCTTTTACCGTAACATTGCCGTTAGTAATTGCCGTAAGGAGACCTGATGAATTGATGCTGGCTTTACCTGTTCCGTTTATAACCGCCCATGTAACGGTTTTATTAGTTGCATTGGAAGGCAAAATAACAGCATTCATTTGAAGTGTACCACCGTTCGTATTAATTGTGGTAGCATTGTTTGCTCCTTTTACATTAATTGAAGTTATGGGTACAATTTGACCAGAAATATTAACAATTAAGGAACCTGAAATACCAGTACCATCATTAGCTGTAGCTTTTATTGTAACATTACCGTTAGAAATGGCTGTAAGAAGACCCGATGAATTGATGCTGGCTTTACCTGTTCCATTTATAACAGACCAGGTAACCGTTCTATTACTTGCAGAATCTGGTAAAACCAATGCATAAATTTGCAGTGTATCTTTGTATTTACTAATAGCATCGGTCCCATTTGAACTTCTAACAGAGATAGAATTTACGAAAATGTGATTTTCCAAAATTCAAATGCTCCCACATCAGGTGATTTCTCATCATAAGGTAAACCCACAATAACACCGGCATTAATAAGATCACTTCCGGTTTTTAAATTCAAAAAAGTAATATCAGGTAAATTTCCATTTATTTTTCTTGGGTAATTGAGTTGTGAATATTCAAGGCTTATAAAGTCTGAATTTGTAACGGTAACATTTAAATCCCAACTATTATGATCACAAAGGGCATTAGGAAGAAACATATCAGTTTGTGCATTATTATAACTTAAATTATTTCTAACAATAATTGGTATGTCATCAGTATAAAAGCTAAAACCTCTATTCCCATTTTTATAAGATGTATTATTAAATATACTCATTAATACATCTGTACCATTGTTATAAAATCCAATTTGTCTGTTGTTGACAGCCAAGCAATTCGTGATGATTCTTTGGGGAACTGTTTCTGGAGTACCATCAGTTGCACCTAATTTGAATCCTCCACCATTTCCCTGATCACGGCCGTTATTAAACGACCAGCAACTGTCAATAATAACTATTCCATCATTACGCCAACAATCAAAACCGTCATCACTGTTATACCACGCCCTACAACCACGAATGGTATTAATTCTTTCATCTCCATTCCTTTCTGCTATAAAGGCTATTTGAAAACCATCTGCATTTCCGCCTGGTATAGTGGTGTAAGGATCATAATTATTGTAACTGTCACAGTTAATTATAAGGTTATCCTCAGAAGCACCAATAATATCTATACCCAGCCCTTGATTATCATGGGAACTTATTTGCTCAAGAATATTGTTATTACTGTCACTTAACCTAATGCCTGCAGCGAGCATATTTTTGCCATGCTGAGAGGCCCCAATTACCTCTAATCCCTTTAGATGCCAATAACTGGAAGTGTTTAAATTTATCCCATAATTGTTAGTTGAACCATTGGTATTTTTGCTCATGTCTAGTATTGGTTTTTCCCCTGGATAGGCGAAAATATGTATTAAAGAATCCTTTTTGCCATTATGTTTATAAACACGTACCCCATAAGCTATTGTCACGTCAGGATAATAGGTTCCACCTCTTATATAAACAGTATCTCCGGCTTTGGCAACATCAAAAGCCTTTTGCCATGTGGCAAAAGGACTTGTATATGTACCTGGATTAGCATCATTGCCATTGGTTGCTACATAGTAATCAGCTCCAGTAAATAATTTAGTTATTTCAGGTTTACTTGCTTTTTCACAACTGTAAAAACTAAATATTATGATCAAAATTAGTAAGGTGGGGCTGTACTTTTTTTTCATTTTTTAATAATTAAAATTAATTGCTATCAAATAATTTGACGAAATGGTAATTCATGGGGATTAAATTCATGTTTTCTACGTTTAATATTATTTCAAGTTGCTCTATTATCAAATGGATTGATCCTTTTTTATTACTCCTTTTTACAATTATCGGATTATCCTTAAATAAAAGATGTTTTCCTTCCTTATTTGCTTTTTTAATGGCAATTTAAATAGTTTAACGTCAGTTCGACGTAAGAGATACAAAAATTATTAGGAAAAAATAGGAAGAATTGGTATATTTATATTGTTGACATTCAAATATTTAAACCCAATTTCTTCCTATGATTAATAGCGATAAAATTACTGAAAATTTCTATGTAGTGCATGAATTCTGCAATGAATTTGACAAAGCAATGGCCGGACACATAGTCAAAAACACCAACAAAAAAACGCAACGGAATCGTTCTTTTAAACTGCATCGACAGCGAGGTTATTACCATTCCTTATCCTGTTTCATATAGGGCAATTCCGAAATCTAAAGCATTTTTATATCTATTATGTTCAGGCATATCTTACTTCTGAATTTCCTCAAACTGTATCTTATAACCGTTTTGTTGAACTTCAATACAAAGCGGCAATGAAACTGGCCGTGTTGCTAAAAACCTGTTATTTAGGAAAATGTACAGGAGTTTCATTTATTGATTCAACTCCTTTAAGAGCATGTCACATTAAAAGTGAGAAGCAGAACAGAGTATTCAAAGATAAGGCAGCCAAGGGTCAGTGTTCAATTGGATGGTTCTTTGGGTTCAAGCTACACCTTATCATAAATGACAAAGGAGAAATATTGGATTTTATGCTAACCCAGGGAAATGTAGATGACCGAGAGCCGCTTAAGAACATATCATTCCATAAAAAAGTTTTTGGAAAGCTCTTTGGCGATAAGGGATACATCAGCCAAACTATTTTCGAACAACTGTTATTGATGGAATACACCTGGTTACAAAGATCCGTAAAAATATGAAAAACAGCCTGATGCTAATAAAAGATAAAATCATGTTAAGGCAAAGGGCTCTAATTGAAACTGTTAATGATGAGTTGAAGAATATGTGCCAAATAGAACATACAAGGCATCGTGGATTTACCAATTTCATCACAAACCTTCTTGCTGGGCTTATTGCCTACTCTTTTTTCCCTAAAAAGCCATCCATCAATATTGATATTATTGATAATAAGGCGCTAAAGCATGCAGCTTAAATCGAACTGACGTTAAATTAAGTAAATTGGTAAAGAACTAACTATGTCATATCGGCAGATGCTGACCCCTTATCTGATAAAAAGGCTTGCTTTTTGAAATAGGCGGGCGGG
>JAAUTT010000527.1 GCA_012031335.1 Bacteroidales bacterium
GTTCTTCCCAAAGATCGGTATATTTCATTACATCCTTACGGCAAGCATTGTTATAATCCGCAATGCTAATTTTTTACCGATATCTTCCTTTGTAATACCCAGAGCCTTTTCAACTCCAAGTTCAACAGGTAGTCCATGCGTGTCCCAACCGGCCTTTCTCTCGACATAATAACCTTTCATGGTTTTGAACCGGCAAAAGATATCTTTGATAGTGCGGGCCATAACATGATGGATTCCGGGAATTCCGTTGGCAGAAGGAGGACCTTCATAAAACACGAATTTAGGTTGACCTTCACGTATTTGCAGGGTTTTTTTGAAAGTTCCCTGCTTGTTCCAATTGGCAAGAATTTCTTTGTTTACCTGTGATAAATCAAATTTCTTATACTCCGGAAAACGGTTGTTCATAAATATATCCTTCAATTTGAAAATTCTATAACCTTTTGGGATATTTCGAAGGTTGCATGCAATGTTCCATAAAACCTGTGAAAGCAGAAATTGTTCGGACCAGACAAACTGGCCGATAACCTTACTGAAATACCTTCTGGCAATTTAAAAAGTGTACAAAGATAGAGTTATCAGATAAATACGGAAAGATTAATACGGTTTTTTTAGAAAATAAATAGGGTAAAAATCATAATGATTAAACCGAGTGTAAATCCACCGTAAACCTGTGAAGGAGAGTGACTATCAAGCAGCAACCGGGATGTACCGCCTAATCCTGAAAGTATAATAAAAAGAATGATATATGCTGTAACATTAGAATGAAAAAGCAGGGATACTGCCACTATCAGACCCAGGATGCCTCCCAGCCCTATCATATGGGAACTAATCTTCCATTTAATGGTAATAAGTAAATTAGCGACTACACAAAAGGTGGATCCCAGGAGAAATAACTGCAAAACTTTAGGTACTGCTGAATTTTTCATAAGATAAAAGGCAAGATAATAAAGCAGCGCAGTAACAGCCAATGGTATAACTCTTTCCTGCGATGAGTTCATTTCAATATTTGAGATAATTTTCCGGTGAATAAAAAAAGGAATAAATACGAGTGGAATTCCTAATGTACAAATACCCACAATCAGGAATACGGATCTTTTAAATTCAGGTGGGAAAAAAGAAAAGTATGTCCCTGAATGGAAGAGTATAAAAAGTCCGAACAGCGGCATGAGTAAAGGATGAAGCAATACAGATAAAAGCTTTTGGGGTATATCTCTGAAAAAAGAAAATTTTGAGATTTGTCATTCTCCGTTCACTTTTATAATTCCTTCCTCAAGCGGGCTACGGAAATATTGAGTTGCTCTCGATATTTAGCGACCGTGCGGCGGGCTATCTGATATCCTTTTTCTGCAGCACCTCTGCCAGCTCATCGTCAGTTAATGGTTTTCTTTTGGATTCGTTCTCAATACATTCCTCGAGTATCTTTTTAATTTCGCGTGTGGAAACTTCTTCGCCCGAATCGGTTTGCATACCTTCGGAGAAGAAATATTTAAGCGGGTAAATTCCGAAATGTGTCTGGATATATTTACTGTTGGCAACCCTGGAGATAGTACTGATATCTAATCCGGTTTTATCAGCAATATCCTTAAGAATCATAGGCCTGAGCAGCATTTCATCACCTTCCTGGAAATAATTTTTCTGATATTCAATTATTGCTTCCATGGTAACCATCAAGGTATTTTGCCGTTGATTTGATGGCTTCGATAAACCAACTGGCGGAATCGAGTTTTTGTTTTACGAAGCTGGCTGCATCTTTCATCTGGCTTGATGATTTACTACCTTTGGCGCTGCCACTGTACGAACCAAGCATTTCGCTGTATGTTTTGCTAACCCTCAGTTCCGGAATGTTACGGGAATTAAGACTGAGATGAAGCTCTCCGTCCTCATTTTCAAGGACAAAATCGGGGATAACATGTTCGGCCACCTTACTATGGGGGTCGGAGTAACCACTTCCGGGTTTTGGATTAAGCTTTAAAATCTCGTCGACCGCCTCTTTCATTTGTGGCTCGGTTATATTAAGCCTGTCTATAATACGGTCGAAATGTTTTTTAGTAAACTCATCGAAATGATGTTTAAGAATTTTACGGGCTATTATCACTTCGGGCAGGTTTTGATCCTTGGTTTGGATCTGAAGTATGAGACATTCCTGCAAATCCCGGGCACCTACACCAGGCGGATCAAAATCCTGAATAATCCTGAGTATTTCGAGTAATTCGAATTCGTTTGTTTTTATGTTTTGGGAAAAAGCTAGATCATCCGCGATAGCTTCCAGTTTTCGGCGCAAATAACCATCGTCGTCTATATTGCCAATTAAATAAATTGCCAATTCTTCTTTTCGATCATCAAGATCGCGCAAACCAAGCTGGTTTTCGAGGAATTCATGAAAGGAAAAACCAACTGAGAAAGGAATATCCGGTTTAAGTTCCGGTTTTGAGTAATTGTTAGAATTTAGTTTATAGGACGGTGTATCATCATATTCGTATTCATCGAGTGTCACCTGGTTTTCTTCTTTTGCGGCAACATCATCAATCGATTCATCTCCGTTTTCATCGGCCCCTTCCTCCAGAGCAGGATTTTCCTCTATTTCCTTCTTGATACGCTGCTCGAGTTGCATAGAAGGAATTTCCAACAGCTTTATCATCTGAATCTGCTGTGGCGAAAGTTTCTGAAGAAGTTTTTGCTGGAGTTTCTGTCGAAGCATATTAATCCTCCTAAATGGAAATGTTTAACGTTATGTACAAATTTAACGATTTTTTAGTTGATAAGTTCCCTATGTCCTTTTAAATTACATTCTTTGAATTCGAAGGATCTAAGCTGAAAATACTGTCAATTATTATAACTTACTATATTACAGATTATAAAGAAATTTCAAACAGCATAATCAAAAACATTAAAGTGTGATTTTAATGTTGCAAAATAGTTCATTAAACAAAAAAAGTGAAGGTTTCACTTCACTTTCATGTTAGGCATAGAACGAATATTTTTTAAAATTCTGCATTTTTGGGAGTTCTGGGAAATGGAACTACATCGCGGATGTTACCCATTCCGGTGATAAAGAGCAGTAACCTTTCGAAACCAAGTCCAAAACCACTGTGAGGGGCGGTTCCGAATTTTCGTGTTTCGAGGTACCACCAAAGGTCTTTATCAGGAATTCCCAGCTCCTGAATGCGGGCATTCAATTTCTCAAAATTTTCCTCACGCTGGGAGCCACCGATGATTTCACCGATTTTAGGAAATAGCACGTCCATGGCTCTTACGGTTTTGCCATCGTCGTTCTGTTTCATATAAAAGGCTTTTATCTCCTTTGGATAATTGGTGAGGATAACCGGTTTTTTAAAATGTTTTTCTACCAGGTAACGTTCGTGTTCCGACTGCAGGTCGGCGCCCCAGAATACCGGATATTCGAATTTCTGATCTGCTTTTTCTAGTATTGCGACACCTTCGGTATAAGTAAGCCGCTGAAAGTCGTTTTCGGTAACAAATTTGAGCCTGTCGATTAGTTCTTTATCGTACATATTACATAAAAACTCTAGATCGTCGATGCAATTTTCGAGCGCATATGTGATCAGGTATTTAAGGAAATCTTCGGCGAGATCCATATTATCCTGTATTTCATAAAGCAAGTTACGGTTCGAATCATCCAGAACTCAGCCAGGTGACGTGGTGTATTGGAATTTTCGGCACGGAAAGTTGGTCCGAAAGTATAAATTGCTCCGAGTGCCATAGCGCCAAGTTCGCCTTCAAGCTGTCCTGAAACAGTTAAATTGGTTGATTTACCAAAAAAGTCTTCTTCGAAATTAATAGTTTTATCATCGTTTAAAGGAAGCTTGTCCAGATCGAGGGTTGTAACCCGGAACATAGCTCCGGCGCCTTCAGCATCCGACCCGGTAATGATAGGAGTATGCAGATAATAAAAGCCGTTATCGTTAAAATATTTATGGATAGCAAACGACATGGCATGTCTGATACGGAATATTGCACCAAACGTATTTGTACGGGGACGTAAGTGAGCTATTTCACGTAAAAACTCGAGGGTATGACCTTTTTTCTGCAAGGGGTAAACTTCTGGGTCACATTCGCCATATACTTCAATTCCTGAAGCCTGGATTTCGACACTTTGCCCTTGCCCCATGGACTTTACTAATATTCCTTTAGCTGCAATACATGCTCCGGTGGTAACTTTTTTCAGTAATTCTTCATCAAAAGATGAAACTTCAGCAACTATCTGAAGATTATGAATTGTAGATCCGTCGTTTAAAGCAATAAATGCAACATTTTTGTTTCCCCTTTTAGTACGAACCCACCCTTTCACAAGAACTTCCTTGTCGATTGGTTGAAGTGAAAGAATATCCCTTATTTTATAACGCTCGCTCATCATATTCCTTAATTTTTAACAAACTGCTAAAATAATATTTTAACCTAAATATTTACCCATAAAAAAGCTATTAACTTTGACTTGATGTTGAGGTATTTCCCGACTACTTTTGTCTTTTTCGTTATCTGCTGCACCCATATAAAA
>JAAUTT010000528.1 GCA_012031335.1 Bacteroidales bacterium
CTGAATCTACCCATTCATTCCCTTCAATGAATGATAAATTTTCCCTTCGCGTGAGAGCCAGCCAATGGCCATTAGTATTCCTGCTCACTAAGTGATGTTTGGTCTTTTAACTCAATGAATGGCATAGAGCCTATTTTTTCGAGGGCTTGCCATACTTTTCCGGCATTTTCGCCAATCTGTGGTTTAGTCATTTTTTAAAGTATTTAATTTATATTTTTAAAGGGTCGGCAAACTCGATTTTTTGTAATATCAGATAACAACATTGGCGTAAGCGTTACCTGCTAACCCTTGTGTAAATATGATTTTTATTTTAATGGAATCTGAGTACAATTTACGCCACAAGTTGTACAATTGACGCAATTGTTATTTTCATTCGTCAGCCTTCCTTTTCTTAAATTTTGATGTCAATTTTTCCATCCCCAAATAAGCCATTGGCACAACAAATACAGTTAGTATAAGTGATGATGTTAGCCCACCAATAAGCACTATTGCCAAACCGTTTTCCATTCGGCACCTGCACCAGTAGCCATTGCAATAGGAATCATACCTATAATCATAGCAATTGAGGTCATAAGTATTGGCCGTAAACGCTCCTTGCCTGCTTCCAGCAGTGCGCTAACGGTGTCCATGCCTTTTTCTTTAAGTTTGTTTGTAAAATCGACAAGCAAAATCCCATTTTTAGAAACCAGCCCCAGGAGCATGATTAGCCCAAGCATGGTGAAAATACTCATGGAACTCATGGTTAGGTTAAGCGCTAATATTGCCCCAATTAATGCTACAGGGATTGAGAAAAACACGACAAACGGGTGTATAAAACTATTGTATAAGGCTACCATGATGAGGTAAGCAAGAATTAATGCTGCAAGCAAAGCTATTGCAAGTGCGCCAAATGAGTCACTTTGGCGTTCAAGGTCACCGCTCCACTTCATATCAACCGATGATGGTAATGGATTCTTAGCAATTTCTTTGTTAATATTATCGGCCATTTTACCTGAGGTAATGCCCAATATATTACTTCTAATGGTTACTGAGCTTCGGCGATTCTTGCGCTCGAGCATACTAGGACCACTACTTTGATTAATAGTTGCAAACTGCGATAATGTAATTTTGTCGCCTACATTGTTTTGAAAACCAAAACTGGCAACATCAGTAATACTTTTACGGTCGAACGCATCGAGGCGAATGTTAATGTCATATTCATTTAACCCATCGCGGTATTTTGCATCGGTATTACCCGTGTAGGCATTTTGAAGCGTAGCGCCTACCATACCCATATTTAAACCTAAGCGAGCCATTTTGTCACGGTCGATATTTATACTTAGTTCGGGGTTTCCTTCTTCAACGCTAACCGAAACGTCGTTTGCACCAGGCATTTTCTTGATTGTATTTTTTAAATTTTCGGCAGCACTCATTAATTCCACCTTATTTTCGCTGCTGAGTACAATTTGAATAGGGGCTTCATCAGCCATCATTCCTACAACCGTTGCATTTACTTTAATACCCGGAAACTTCGACTCAATTTCTTTGCAAACATTAATCATGTATTGCTCACTGGTTAAGGTTCTTTCTTCGGCCTTTACCAACTCAACAGTAAGCTCGGTTTTATTTTCGCTATTTATACCCATGGCACCTGTTATCGATCCACTAGCACCCCCAACGTTTGCAAACACGCTTACAACTTCGGGCTTTGCCAGAAGGTAGTTTTCAATTTCTCGCGATTGTAAATTATTATTGGTTAGTGTAGTGCTTTTGTCATATTCAATTTTCATTAAAAGCTTGCCTCTATCGCCAGTAGCAACCAATTCCTGACCAGCTATGCCCAAACTCATTACATAGCCTGTAATTACAAACAATAGTATAACCACCGATGCACTAATACGCTTGTGAGTTAACACCCAGCCCAATTTGCTAACATACCATTTGTTTATATTTTCAATAAACGATTCGAACCAAAACATAATACTGTGCAGCCAATTAGATTTATCGATATTTACTTTTTTCCCATAACGGGAATACAAAAATGGTATTAGGGTAAAGCTTACAAACAAACTCATTAAGGTTGAAACCACAATGGTTATTGAGAACTGTCGTAATATGTCGCCAATAACGGTGTTAATAAGTGCAATAGGAGCAAAAACAACTACTATTACAAAAGTGATGGCTGTGGCCGAAAACATAATTTCTTTGCACCCATCTAATGCTGCTTGAACCTTGTTTTTCCCCATTGCTAAATGGCGGTGAATATTCTCCAAGATTACAATTGAGTCGTCGACGAGAATACCTATAACCAGCGACATAGCTAATAACGTCATGAGGTTAAGCGTATATCCCAAAAGGTACATGGCAATAAAAGTGGAAATAAGAGAAGCAGGAATAGAAATCAGCACAATGAGAGAGTCGCGAACACTATGGAGAAATAGAAAAATAACAAGTGCCACCAAAATAACAGCAATAATAAGGTCGTGCATAACTGCATTAGCAGCCTCGAGTGTAAAATCGGCTGTGTTATCGGCAATAATAATTTTTACATTCTGAGCTGCGTAACGCGCCTCAATTTCCGAAATTTTTACTTTAACTTGTTTACTAATTTCAACGGCATTTGCATCGCTTTGTTTTTTAATTACTACGCCAATACCTCGAGCCCGTTAAAGCGGTTTATTGTTTTCTGTTCTTTTACACCATCTTCTACCTCTGCAACATCGGCTACCTTTATGGTTGAGCCATTTGGTAGGTTTACCAATACCAAATCCTTTATTTGGTTAACCGATGTAAATTTACCTACCAATCGAACGGTTATTTGGTCTTCTTTGTTTTTCACCTTGCCGGTTGGAAAGTCGAGGTTGGCACTGTTAATTACCTGAGTTACCATTGACAAAGGAATACCATAAGTGGCAAGCTTATCTTTATTTACATTCACTTTAATCTCGCGCTCCAAACCACCCATAAGCGTAATTTCGCCTACACCTTCAATCTGTTGTAATTGTGGTCGTACCTCTTTGTCAATTAGGTCGAAAAACTCCTTGTCGCCCATTTTAGCAACAGCCGTAAGTTGCATTATGGGTTGATCGCTTGGGGTAATTTTTGAAATGGATGGTGTTTTAACTCCTTCAGGAAGTTGCGACAGAATATTATTTATTTTACGCTGTGCTTCCTGCTGTTTAGCATCAACATCGGTGCCTGTTTTAAACTCTGCAGTAATTACGGAAAAGCCCTCGTACGATTGCGAAACGGTATTTTTGAGTTGAGACAGCCCCGCCACTACATCTTCAATTTTTTTAGTAACACTCTGCTCTACATCTGTAGGTGATGCCCCAGGGTATGGGGTTGCAATAACCAAGGTTGGTGGCGAAAATGAAGGCAAAAGCTCGTAACTTAGTTGTTTGTATGCAAATAGCCCCCCCAATATAAGTACTGTAAAAATTACAATAATTAGGGACGATCGTTTTATTGAAATATCTGTAATTGTCATGTCTGTTTATATTAAGTTTTACTATTGTGCAATTTCTACCGAGCAGCCATCAAATAAATTGATTAGGCCACTTGTAACAACCAGTTCTCCCTCTTTTATGCCCGATAAAACTTCGGTTTCAAGACCATTGCTTTGACCAATAACTATATTGCACAATTTAACCTTGTTATTTTCAACCACATATACTTGCGGATTTTTTGCTGAACCTATTAAGGCTAGCCGAGGAATGGCGAGCGACATTGCATGTAGTTGTTTATTTACAGTTACTGACGCATACATGCCGGCCTTTAACTTATTTGAGTTGTTTGCTACTTTAATTTTCACTACATAGTTGTGAGCCTTATCGCCACGATCTGACACAAATTCTATTTTACCCTTTATTGGTTCATTCGGAAATACATCAGACTGAATAACTACATCATTATTTTTCTGAAAATATTTAATGTCCGATTCAGGAACAAGTACCTCAAGTTTTAGAACAGAGATATCGGTTAACCGACCAACCGGATTATTACCTACTACTGAACCTATTTCCACATCGCGGTAGGTTATTGTGCCATTAAATGGCGATACTATTTTGCACTTGCGAATATTAATTTCTAACTGTTTTAATTGAGCTTCGGCACTTTTCAATTGAAGCAAACTATTATCAATCTGCATTTGGCTAATGCCCTCGCTTGCCGAAGCTTTTTTGAAGCGCTCATAATTTACAAGAGCCATATCATAAGCTGCTTTAGCCGCAATATGTTGAGATTGAAGCATAGCATCGTCAATCTGCAACAATAATTTGCCTTGTGTTACCACTTCACCCTCATTAAAATACACTTCCTTTACTTCTCCGGGTATTTGTGGAACAAGCATAATTTCACGGTTAGCCAAAAATGTTCCTGTATAAGAGAAAAGAAAATCGAAATCCTTTTTTACAACTTTTTGTGCTTTAACCAGCACCTTTTTGTTTTCGTCTGGTAAGTAAACCTTATCATTTACAGTTTGTACATTACTTGCCAGTTTCCATGCTACTAATGCTCCAATAACTACTATGGTA
>JAAUTT010000529.1 GCA_012031335.1 Bacteroidales bacterium
ATTAACTGTACAGTTGCAACCTGCATAACAAAAACGGCACTTAAGGTTACAGTCGTAAGTGAGGGCGAGTTCGGATAACACCGGAAGTTTGCTAAAATCTTTCGTAAAAACGCTTGTTTCAACAGCCGGATTGGTTGAAAATTCATCCAGCTTCCCTTCCAGAAAACTCTTAACAGCTAAAAGAAATAATTCAATTTCTGGTAATTTGTCATTCCCTGTTTTTTGAAGCAATGCTTCAATTGTTCCGCCATCGAGCAAAAATTTAAGAATCCTGGCTCCTGTAGCATTTATTTTAGTTGCCTGATTAGGACGTTTTATCAGGATATTATCCTCGGTACGTACAAAAATATAGGGTCGTACCTGCTTAATAAATTCGTCAACCCAAACTGGAATTGCTGTTGGGGTGGGTTCCATCAGTGAGACCCTCCGCTTACGCATGCTGAGTGACATGCCGAATGACAAGCTGAGTGACACGCCGAATGGCAGGCCGAATGGCACGCCGAATGACATGCATCGTGACAAACATTGATGTTATTCAAAACATCATTCGAAGGGGCATAGAGATGATCGTCGTTTACAGGTATATCGTACTCATAATCATGAGGATTACGGTAATGATAAGAATAGTTGTAGTAGGGGTGATGTCCATAATACCAGTGGTACCATAGCCAGTTGTGGTTATCGTATGCGTAACGGCTGCGTTCTTCTTCGGGAATATTTGCATTTTGCCACTCTTCCATTTGCTTCCGGTAATAATCCTTGGTTGCTTCAATATCGCAGTCCCAGGCTTTTTTTTGGATGTTTTTGACGATGAGCTGCATCAAATCCGATAGTTCCTGCTGTGAAAACTCCCCATCATCGCTTAACGCATAAAACAATTGAGTTTCGTACTCACCTAACTTATTGATTTCGGGTGACCTGTTTGTGCGCACTTTAAAAGGAGAGCGGCTAACTATTTCCAGAATTTTTTCATTCTCCATGGCTGCTATCATCCCACTTAATATGCTCTTGAAAGGGACTTCAAGGTAAAAGGCAGCTTCAAGTGGAACAAGATCTTTACATATTTTACCGGGAACATGATAATGAGAAAGATTCAATTTGGGAGGTGCCCAGTCGAGATTTTCCCAGCTCACTTCCTCCAGTCCTGCCTTAGCTTTAACCATGGACCTGTGTTTACGCACTATTAACAAAAGAAAACCAACAATGATTAACAGTCCGATACCAATGAGCGTTTTTTTATCATTTAAATAATCAGAAGTTTTTGTTGTTCCATCCATGTTATAGGTTTCGGTTGAATTGAGACGGAACCATTCTGCTGGCATGTAAAACTGAGTCCGCATATTAAAACGAGGAGCTGGATTTTCTTTATGAAAACCATCATCAGGTTACCCCGGGGACTATTTGGTAATCGATCTTAAATTTCTCATTTACAAACTTCTCAGTTAGGATAATATTATTATTCATAAAATACTCCCTGAGAATACCAATACCTGATGGGACCTGAAAGGGGATCACAACCTTAAGGGTGTAATGATCCATATTTTCACTTTCGTCGAATTCGGATGGCGACCAGTTAAACACCACCAGTTTTCGGCCATCGTTTGCCTGGGTATTTACCAGATATTGTGCCTCATTGAAGTTTGTTGTAAAATAAAATACATATGTTACATTTCCCGAAGATATACCGATACCATCGGCCAGAACGATATCCCAAACACCATTACCTGTTTCGGAAATACTAAGTTTATACCGATTCCCTTTATCATCTACTGCATACGACTCATCGTAAAAACCAAACACAGGAAGCTTGTCGAGACCTGAAAAATAAAATCCATGTAATTCACCATCCAATACTTCGTACTGAACTGTGTATGCCACGGTAGCTTCGCCGTTGGTTTTAAGCTCAACTGTTGTTTCAACAAAATTTATGGTTCCGGTGCCTGCCCAAAGATGGCCAAAGCAGCACAGCAGCAAAATGATCAGGTAATGTCGCATGGATTACTGATAATTGGATTGACATCGAAAGGTAGGAAAAAAATTGAAATAATAAGAAATCAGACCTATACCTTCATAAATATTTCAATCTGAAAATGATTTTAACTTAAAACTGACTTATTCGACATAAAACCATTCAGTCTATATCTTTTAATTCAGGCCGATGTCTTATCCTTTTTTCCCAAACTTTTCTTTGCAATTGATAAACAGCACAAAAGTCTTTCCAAACATTCTGTTCTCCTTAAACTGAACCCCAGTGATTCGTAAAACTTCCTGGCCCGGTGATTTGATTCCAGAGGATCAATTAATATCGCTTTCACCTGCGGATCATCAAAGCATCTTTCCAAAGCCAGAAGCATCATTGTGGTACCATAACCTTTTCCAATATCTTCCTTTTCACCGATCCAAATATCAATGGCTCTTAAATCAGCAGGTACATTTCCCCAATAATGAGTTATTTCTTTCGTCGGATCAATAATCTGGATAAATCCTATTGGACGCCCGTTTAATTCAGCGATGAGCATTTCTCGCCATAGAGGTTTTACTTGAAGTTCACTTTCCCATAACCAATCATCATTAGGATCAGATTCAACTACATGCGGTTGTTCGTCCCAGTGTTTGAGAAGATCTAAATCTTCGATACCGGCATCGCGCAATACAATATGATTGTGTTTGTTTTCCATTTGATAAAAACAATTTTTGAGGAAAAACAATTTGTAATGCAGGATATTTTATAAAGTTAATTTTTTAAACTGTCAGCAGTTTGGTATCCGATTTAAGGATGTATGTAAGTGTTTCACCGTAATACTTTACTGTGATACCCAGTTTATGGAGAGATTCGCTAACTTCATATATATCAGCACACGCCTTACATGCTTCTATCTTAACACCCTGTTGCATCATTTCAAGTAATTCGGTTTGCACCTGTACATCATTACCCGCCAGTTTCGCCGAAGCTCCCCAGATTATCACTTTAATTTCATTCCACCAGCCATTCCTAAGTGAATTTACTGCATACATGCTAACCATGCTAAAAAAGGTATCCTTGTTATCTGTTGTCCATAAAATGTTAAGTGATTCCATTTACTTACATGTATTAAACTCAATTTTCTTATTTGTTGAGGTATTTGGCGACATAATGCCCCGCATTTGGGTTGGAGAAGATTCATAAACCAGTATAGAAAACTGCTCCTGATCTTCGTTACTTTTCAAAATCAGGGTAGGGCCCGACGAACTAAGTTTCCAGGTACCCCAATGTTCTTCCGTACCGGTTTTAAATTTCATTTTATTGTCATTATAAAAAATGAACATCAGCTGTTCGACTTTCGTTTCGCGGGTACGACCATCTTTTTTGAAGAAATCGACATTCCAGCATTTTACGATGTGTTTTTTAATGCTGGCATGCACTTCCCCGGCATTATAAGAAGGTGGAGTAATATATTCGGGAGTAACTACCCTGACTGTTTGTTTGCTGATATAATTTTTCATATCAATCTTGGAGGCCTTTATAGTTTGCAACCGCGATTTCAGAGATTCCGACTGCGGGATAAGTTCAAGACCGTTATTAAGAAATGCTTCAGCCGGATCGTATAAAAAGTTTCGCACAAGAACCGATGCTGTTTCGCCATAAATTATTTCAAGAACCTGGGTGCCATTATAACGACTAAGATGTTTTCGGGAAAAATCCTGGATGTTTTTTAATGCTGTTAATACCTCATGTTGGTTAGAATTTCGGTTGGCTTCCACAATATCTCTTACAAAACCATAGCCAAGAATTCGCTGGAAGATTGATTGGTCGAGTAAAAAAAGGAAAGGTTTCGGTAAAACCAATCAGACTGTCAATAGAAATAGTTTCTATCAGACTTTCTTCCTGAAGGTTTTTTAATAACGACTCCATTACAAATTGCTGGATACGGATATTTTCAGGATTTATTCGGAAAGCTCCTGCAGCCTGCTCCAGGACTTTTTTATAATCACCTTTCAAATAATAATAATATGCCATAGTTTCGTGATAAACCTGTGCATATTCGTTTTGATCTATCGAATCGTGCAATGCAACTTTCAGTTCATTGTAAAATTTTTCATAAGCTTTTATATCCGGCCGGTTTATTACTAATTCGTTTGTAACTTCTTTAAAATGGTCGACCGAAACAGATTTCGATTCCCCACTCGTTCTGTTGATATTGGTGTACTTTGCCAGTGTTTTACCCTCATACTTCTTTTTATTGTTCTGCTCAACCAGTAAATTGAGTAATGCATTGCTTAAAAGGAACTGAACATTTGTGGTGGGATGAAGTAAATTGGCTTTTTCGAAATTAACAGCAGCATCCCTGTATTTTTGTAGTTCAAGTGCAGAAATACCCTTGTTATAGTATTGAAGCGCTGCTAGCTGAATACTGCTTATGGTTTTGGAAGATGCATAATATTTCTGAAAAGATCATCAAGAGAATTTCGTTTATACTCCGATTCCGAAATGATTTTATTGCTGAGCAGGAAGTCCAGATAGTTTTTTTGAACC